>JAMCPM010000013.1 GCA_023382335.1 Actinomycetota bacterium | reverse complement strand
ATGACGGCGCCGACGAGGTTGTCGCGGACATACTCGTAGAGTGCTTCGAAGGCCATTTGTTTTCGATCAGGCAGGACACGGGCGCCACGAGACACCAGATAGCAGAAGATCCCGACGATCAGCGCCGCGATCCAGAGATAGACGACAGCCTTGCTGATCGAGAGGTCGATGGGGCCGAGTTTGAGCGCCAGCTCGTGGCCGCCGAAGACCAGCGGCTTTACCGCGTCTTCGAACTCCGCCGTCGGCGAGAACTTCTCGGGAGCCTCGGCGACAGCCTCGGCTCCGGCTTCGACAGCCTGCGCGATCAATCCGATCACATCTCACCGCCCGTGGCCGTGGGGTTCGAAACCGGGCGGCCCTTGAGGCCGACGGCGATCTCAAGCCCGAGGAAAAGGGTATATACCAGCAGGAAGCAGATGGCGGTGGTCAGGAAATATTCCCTCAGCCCCAGCGCCACGCCGATGAGGCCGATGGCCATCAGGCCGAAGCGCAGAAGGAAGCTGACGACGGCGACGCCGGTGGCGGCGGCCGTTGAGAGCCGGGGAATGGCCCTCATGAAAAAGATCGAGATCGTGTAGTTAAGGATGAAGAGGCAGGAAGCCAGAAGCCAGGGAACCAGGAGCGGCCGCACCACGACACCGGCCGCCAGGCCGGCGGCGAGAAAGACCATCATCAGGGTTGTAAGCTTCCTTACGATCGGTACCCCTCTTTTTTGCCAAAAGTTTCAATGCGGTCACAGGCTCTTGTAGATGCCGTACAGGCCGGCAGCAAAGCCCGCGAACACTCCTACGATGAGGAAGAGCGGTGTGGTGTGGAGTAGGTAGTCCAGACCCAGCCCGCTGATGGTGCCGAGTGCTACCCCTCCGACCAGGTATGAGGCGATCCATTCCCAGCCCAGGGGGTTCCCCCCTCGACCACCATTCGGTTTTGCCTTCGTCTTCTTCTTCTGATTGTCAGGCAAATTAAAAACCGCGTTAGCTTATCGCGACGCCGGAAATTAGTCAAGAGCCCCCGGGGGTATTATTTGCGGAAGGCGGAAGCAGGTTTTCTTATGGAATATCTGCTAGCGCGTGTCGACGCCGCGGCGGCTGCGGACCTGCAGGATATCCAGCAGATAGACCAGGTAGAGGCTGACGGCGATGACAACGCCGGCGAGGATGACGGTGACGAAGCCGGGCGCGAATCTCATCGAGAGCGCCAGCGAGCTCATCAGCGTGCACCAGGCATAGAGCACCAGCACCGCCTTCCTCTGCGAGAAGCCGATGTTGAAAAGCCGGTGATGCAGATGCCCGCGGTCAGGGCGGAAGATGTTCTGGCGGTTCTTCACGCGCCTCATGATCGTCAGGGAGAGATCGAACATGGGCACGCCCATGATCAGTAGCGGGATCACCAGGGTGACGGCGGCGACGCTCTTGAGGACTCCGTGCACGGTGACGGCGGCGAGGATGAACCCCAGCAGCATCGAGCCCGAGTCCCCCATGAAGATCGAAGCGGGGAAGAAATTGTGCCGCAGGAATCCCAGGGTGGTGCCGGCGAGGATGGCCGCCAGGATGCCGGCGCCGGGCCTTCCCATCGAGATGGCGATGACGGCAAAGGTGCCGGCGGCGATGGTGCAGACGCCGGCGGCCAGGCCGTCCATGCCGTCGATGAAGTTGACGATGTTGATAAGCGCGACGACCCATATCAGTGTCAGGGGGATGGCGAGCGCCGGCGCCAGGTTGATGGTTCCGAAGTGCGGCAGGGTGAAATAGTCGATGTGCAGTCCGTACCAGACCAAGCAGCCGGCGGCGATGAACTGGCCGGCGAACTTGACCAGGGGTGAGGTATCGTGAAAATCGTCGACCGCCCCAAAGAGGGTGATGATGGAAGCTCCCACCAGAACACCTTTCATCTGGTCGGTCAACTCAAGGAACAGCAGCGCCGGGATCATGAAGCCGAAGAAGATCGCCAGTCCGCCGAGCCGCGGCGTCGGGTCTTCGTGGATTTTGCGGGCATTGGGCTCGTCCATGGCGCCCACGAAACGGGCGATCGATCCGACGGTCGGCGTCACGATAAAAACAATGGCCGCCGCGACCACGAAAGCGATCAGGGCAACCTTGGTGCCGACTATGGGATTTTCGACGAAATCGTCCAATTAACCGCCGATCCGGTGGATCTTGATGCCGGCCTCGGCGAAGAATGCCGTGGCCAGCTCATCCGGGTAGCCCTCATTGAAATACACTTCCACGATTCCGGCGTTAATAATCATCTTGGCGCAGAGCACGCACGGCTGGTGGGTGCAGTAGAGGGTCGAGCCCTCGATCTTGACCCCGTGCAGCGCCGCCTGGGCGATAGCGTTCTGCTCGGCGTGCAGCGCCCGGCAGAGCTCGTGGCGCTCGCCCGAGGGCACGCCCAGCTCCTGGCGCAGGCAGCCGACCTCGATGCAGTGGCTGATGCCGCGAGGCGCGCCGTTATAACCCGTCGAGAGGATCCGCTTGTCCTTGACCAGCACCGCGCCCACGCGCCGCCTCATGCAGGTCGAGCGCGTGGCGACAGTCTCGGCGATCTGGAAAAAGTACTCCTCCCAGGAAGGCCGGCTGATTTTTTCGGGAAGCGGAACCGCGGCGAGGATATCTTTCTTTTCCTTCTTGTTTTCCATGGTCGCAGGTCCCAGGTGGTTGGAAAAAAACCTTTACAAGCCTATCCGCCCATGCTGCTTTTTGCAAACAGCGGGGCTGGGCGCTGGCTTCCCTTGTCAGCCGACGGCCCGGATTGACGGCCACCATTCACTTTCTGGCTGGTCCGATCGTTTCCTGCACGGGGAAGGGGTCAAGCCTTCTTCGCGCCACCCGTTCTTCGCAGGCGCTGGTTTAAATTCCCGTCATATTGTATATTATAGACGTTATGTACATTCTGGACCATAAATCGCCTTCAGGAAGGAGCAACCATGAAGGAAGTCGGAATAGCTGAGGCCCGCAGGCGCCTGCCGGAACTGGTAGAAGAAGCCTTCTTCCGCGGCGAGCTTTGGGCCCTGACCAAATCCGGCCGTCCACGCGCGGTGCTGATTGGTTTTGATGAGTACGAGGAGCTGGCGGGCAAGGCGGCGACATACGAAGAGACGATCGATCCCGAGGCCGCCAAAATGGACATGGTGGCCGATGCGGACATAGAGGCGGGCCGGGTATATGAGCATGATGTGGTCATGGCAAAGCTTCGCGAATCGCGACGCAAGCGCGCCTGATGGCTGAAGCCAGGTTGTACTGGAGCGCTTTCACCACCGGCCGGTTCCTCGAGATGAAAACGGGGGAACAGGACCGCGTCAACGGCTGCGTGGAGATGATCGGGGAATTTCCTTTTATCGGCGTGCGGCTGATGTCCGCCACCGGCGAACACCGCCGCCGGTTTGTCTGCGGCGGCTACCGGATCGTCTATAGCATTACCGAAGACGGGGATCATGTCACAAACAGGCCGCCGGTTAAAAATGGGAGTGAAGAGATTCCGCAGTTCGCCGGTATCATCATCCGGCGATTCGCGCCCGCCTGAGTCGCGAATAAACAGATGGGGCGCGGCCGCTTTCGCGGCCGCGCCCCAGTGTGTGTTTCATCGATGGCTTTATCCCGCTAGTTCAGGTTCATCCCCAGGGTCTCGTTGAAGAACCCGTTCCAGAGTACGCGCTGGGAGGCCATTACCTTCTGCGGCGTTCCTCCGGCATGATCCCAGGCCGAGACCTGCACCGGGCCGCCGATGATGCCGTTAAACATGGGCGTCACCTGCTTGCCCGCGGCCAGGGTACCGGCGCTCCTGAGCACCCCCGCCACCTTGACCTCGTAGTAGATCGAGGCGCTGGGGTCGGGATTGCCCACCAGCACCCAGTTGCGCACGCCGGGGCCCTCGGCCTGGTCATACCAGGTCCAGTGATAGCTGGTGGCCAGCGTGGAGGCCGGCGAGCCGGGGACTTCCTCAAAGGAAGGCCCCCAGATGACGCGCTGGGAGGCGATGGCGCGCTGGGGCACGGTGCGGGCCGCATCGGAGTAGGTCTTTACCTCCACCGGTCCACCGACCCAGCCGCTGTAGATGGGCGTTACCTTCTGTCCCGGGGCGATGGGGCCCCCGGCGTCCACCGTGGCGCCGGCGATGGTGACGATGTAGTAGAGATCATTGGAGTTGTTCGTGCCGTCGGCATTGGTGGCGGGGTTGGCGATAAGCACCCAGTCGCGGCCGCCGACGTTGTCGTACCAGGTCCAGAGGTAGTCGCTTGAGAGGTCGCCGTCGGCGATGCCGGGCACCTCGTTAAAGGCGCTGCCGCCGTTAGAGAGCACCCGCTGGGAGGCCATGACGTTGCGGGCATCGGCCGGATTTGTATCCGAGCCGCCGTTGACCCAGGCCTGGACCTCCACCGGTCCGCCCATGATGCCGCCGAACACCGGTGTTACCTTCTGGCCTGCAGGTATGGTGCCGCGCTGGAACTCCTGGCCTGCGATCTTGATCTTGTAGGCTACGGTCTCGCTGGAGCTCGGGTTGGCCACCAGCACCCAGTCCTTGTAGCCGGCGCTGGCGGCGTCATACCAGGTCCACCAGAAGTGGCTTGAGAGCTTGCCGGCGTCGGTGCCCGGCACTTCCTCCAGCGAGTTGCCCGCCCAGAGGATGCGCTGGCTGGCGATGCCCTTGACACCCGTCATGGATGTGGCGTCGACCGGCCCGCCCATGACGCCGCCGTAGCGGGGAGTGATCGTCTGGCCCGGCGCCACGGAGCCGTTGTTTGGCAGGCCGAAGGGCGTGCCGCCGATGGAAAGCTGCCAGCTCTGGGTCACTCCCGAGCCGAAGGGATTGGCCATAAGTATCCAGTTGGCCCCGTTGACGTTGTCATACCAGGTCCAGAGGTAATCCCTGGGAAGGCCGAAGTCCCATGAGTAGGCCTGCACCAGATGGTTGCCGGAGGAATCCGTCACCGCGGTGCTGATGGTGGCGGTATAAGTCGTGCCTTCAGCCAGCGGTGAAGCCGGCGTGAAAGTAGCCCTTCTGTTCGGCCCGTCGTAGGCGACGGTGCCGGTGAGGGCCGGCCCGCCCTGGGGCGTGATCGTGAAACTGGTCGCCGGGGAACTGATGCTCGACCCGATCAGGTCCTTGCTGAAGGTCGCGGAAATCGCGTCACCGGGATTGACCCGGACGCCGGCCGTGCTCACGGAAGTGACTTCCGGCGGGCGGGGCGAGCGAAGGACCGAGGCGCTGTCGCCGGTCACGAATGCGGCGTAACCTGAAGCTGACCAGGTCGATGGCACCGTCGAGAGGCTGTAGAGCCGCACACCCGTGCCCGTGCTCTCCAGGGTCCAGTTGGCGCCGCCGTCGGTAGTCCTGAAGAGGCGCCCCTCGCCGCCGACCACATAGCCGTTGTTGGCATCCATGAATGAGACCGCCGACATGACGTGCGTCGTCGAAAGCGAAGTGTTGTTCCAGGTGGCGCCGCCGTCGGTGGTCTTGTAGACCTTGCCGTCGCCGAAATTGGTGGCGGGTGGAACCGGCGGCCCATAACCGGCCGCATAACCGGTCGAGGCATTGACCATGTCGATCGACTGCAGACCGGTCAGCTCCGCTTTCTCGACGATGGTCCAGGTGCCGCCACTGTAGCTGGCGGCGATGCCTTTTCCGGTAAGCGTGTTCTGCCCGACCGCCCAGCCGTTGGTCGTGGCGGTTGCGTCGACGCTATAGAGTCGATAGTTATCGGCGATGCCGGTGGCGCTGCGCACCCAGTTGGTTCCATCGGTGGTCTGCAGCACCGCGCCCAAACCAGTGCCATCATTAGCGCCGGCTGCGAAGCCGACCGCCCAGCCATGCGTGGCGTCGACCATGTGGATGCCCCAGAGCTGGCTTATGCCCGTGCCGGTGATGCCCGAGAGGCTGGCCGCCGTCCAGGTGCCGCCGGAATATTTGTACAGCACGCCGGCGCTTCCTGAATATCCGACCGCAAAACCGGTGTTGGCGTCAAGGAACTGAACCGATTGCAGATCTGTGTTAGCCGCTATGCCGCTGGCGTCAGAAGTCCAGGTGGCGCCGGCGTCGGTGGTCTTGATCACCGTGCCCTCACGCGATACCGCCCAGCCGGTGGTGTCGTTGATGAAGCTGGAGCCCATAAAGCTCCTGCTGTTGCTTCCCGTTACAAAACCCCAGTTGGCGCCATAGTCCCCGCTCTTGAGGATGGCGCCGGCATCACCGACCGCGAAGGCATCGCTGCCGCCCACATACTGAGCCGTGAAGACAAGGCTGGTCGTGTTGGAAGCCGTCGCCGCCATGCCGGCGCCGACGGTGCCCATGGGATCGCTCCAGTTGGTGGCCGCCGTCCGCTTGAGGATAGTTCCGCCCGAGCCGGTGGCAAGCAGATTATTCCCGGAGACCGTGACCCCCCAGAGCTGAGCCGAGAGGTTGCCGCTGGCGGTCCAGTTGGCGCCGTCAGAGGTCCTCAGCAGCTGGTTGTTCGAGACCGCGTAGGCGTGGGCGAGGTCGACCACGCACACCGCCCTGATTTCACTAAGGGATACCGGTGAGGTCTGCTTCGCCGGCCAGGTATGGCCGTAATCGGTGGTCTTGTATATGGAACCGGAGGAGCCGACCGCCCACCCGGTGGCGCCCGACATCGAAACCGAGTCGAGAGTCACCGAAGGATTAACGCCGTTTTCAGGTGTGGGCGGAACAGAAGGCGGCGTACCAGGATTGTAAGGCGTGTAAGGCGCCACATTCCATGTAGCGCCGCCGTCAGAGGAATAAAAAGCATAGCCCGCACCCACCGCGACGGCATTGCTGGCGTCGATGAACTTGACGCTATTGAGCTGCGTCGAGGTGCAGCTGCCGCCGCTGCAACCGCTGGATGGAAGAACCGGCGACGTCCAGGAGCCGCCGCCATCGACGGTCTTCCAGATAGTTCCGTAATCGCCGACGGCCAGGCCGTTGGTGGCGTTGAGGAAGGAAATGGAATTCAGGTTACAGCCGCTGGTGACGATTCCCGCGCAGCTGGAGGCGGGGACCTGTGTCGCCCAGGTGGCGCCGCCGTCGGTAGTCTTGAGGATGGTGCCGCCCACTCCCGCGGCCCAGCCGGTGCCGGCGTTGACGAATGATACTGATTTCATCGGGTTGCCCTGGGGGGACGGATTCGTCCATTGCCAGGCGCCGTCGCCGGTCACAAATCCCGAGGACGACGCGGGCGCCGCAATCACAAGCAGCAGCAGCGAGGCCGCGAGCAGGGCCTGAACGAGAGTCAACTTCAAAGGTAGCGCTCTTCTCATGATCGATATCTCCTGGTGGCTGATTTTTGCGAGCTTTCTGGTCGTTCTGGAGCAGCCTGGCCCGGCGGAAAAAACTTGCCTCCATATATACTCATCGGATCGCCAAATGCCTGCTAAACCCGCTTCCCGCCAGACGTGAAATAGTCCGATTCAGGCCGGTACGGAATCAGACTGGGGATTAGTAAAAGTTAGTCGTTGCCATCCACTAAGTCAAGTTACCTGGAGATTGAGAAGTATTGGCAATTATTACGCGGAGAGCGAAGATGAAGATTGTGAATGCCCGGGATCAGGCCAGGGGCTGCTGCGGCCCGGGCGGTGACCGCGGACCGCGGGCAGCTGCCGGCGTTTAGACCGCGGGGAAGTAATACCAGGTGCCGCCGGAATCCTGGCATTTCGCCGTCACCTGCAGGTTGAAGCCGGTGACGCCGGCAGGCACGTTCAGATGCGCCGTGAAGTTGGCATAGCCGCCGCCGGCGCTGATGTCGCCCAGCGAAATGGGCACGGGTGTCGCCGGGGTGACGCCGTTGGTCCCGGCGATGCCGGTTATGGTCGTCCCGAGGGCGTTGCCGGCGCCGGGGTTGGCCATACGCATGTCCACCGAGAGCAGATGGTTGTTGAAATCGCTCAGGTCCTTCCAGTAGACGTTGAGCTTGCTCAAGTGCATGTCCGGGCCGGCGGTGGCGGGAGCGCCGACGTCGACCTTGGTCAGCCCCAGAAGCTCGTTGAAGCTGTCTTTATAGATCGTTCGCTGGCTCACCATCAGCGGCTGGTTGTTGCGGCTGACCACCCGGATGGGGCCGCCCATGACCTCGGGGAACTGCGGCGTTACCCGGTCGTCAGCGGCGATGTCATAGCTGGCGTACGCCGTCGGCGAGTTGCCGATGAAGACGTCCACGGTCGTGTCGATCAGACCGACGTTTGCAATCAAGAGCCAGTCGCCCCGCATCGAGTTGGCGGCGGTGAAATCATACCAGCCGAAGAACTCGCGCTCGGTGAGGCCTGCGGGCGGCGTGCCCTGGACTTCCTCGAAGCTGTCTTTATAGATAATGCGCTGGCTGACCATGATCTTCTGACTTCCCGAGCAGTCGGTGCAGACCACGCGCACCGGTCCGTCACGGAGCCCGGGATAGGTCGGCGTCACGCTCTGGTGCGGGCCGATGGCGTAGGTGCCGCGGGGCACGGCGCCGGGGCCGACGTAGACCTGAGCGTGCACGGTGGCGTCGTTGGAGTTGGAGATGAGGATCCAGTTGCCGGTCATGCCCGTGTCGCGGGTCATGTCGTACCAGGTGAAGTTATAGACGGTATCCAGGTTGCGGTCCGGCATGCCCATGACCTCGTTGAAGCTGCCGCCCCAGAGGACGCGTTGCGAGACGATCAGCGGCTGGCCGTTGGTGGAAGTCACCCGGACGGGGCCGTTCATGTAATTGGGATACTGCGGCGTGATCTTGTCGCCGGGAGCGATAGTGTAGGAACCCATGCTGGCGCCGCCGACGTAGACATCCACCGACGCCGACACCGTGCCGGCGTTGGCCACCAGGATCCAGTTGCCCCGCATGCCGTTCTCGGGCCGGGAGTCATACCAGGTGAAGTTGTAGGCGCTGTCGAGATTCGCGGCCTCGATGGCGGCGACCTCGTTGAAGGTGTTCCCGTAAAGGACGCGCTGGGTCACGACCAAGGTAGCTCCGCCGGGCGACACCACCCGCACCGGACCGCCGATGGTGTTCGGCCAGCTGACTACGGCCCGGTCATGGGAGGCGATGGTGAGGCTTTCGCGCGGAGCGGCCTCGTTGCCGAAATAGACCTGGGCGCTGGCGCTGGTGTCCTCGAGGTTGCCGATGACGATCCAGTCGCCGGCCATGCCGTTGGCCGGGGTGGAATCGTACCAGGTGAAGTAATAGGTCTTGGGCGTCCCCGGGGTCGGGGCGCCGCTGGCGACGGGAGTGTTGGCGTCAGAAGATACGGCCAGAGCCGCGGAACAGACGATCAGCGTCATGACAAGCGAAGCGGCCAGAACCGCCGCAACCGCCGTCATTCGAGCAAGACTCTTGTTCATTCCTTCCTCCTCCGGGGATACTTGGCATTTCGGCGTCAGATACCCCATATGATCCTGGCGGTGGAATGCGAACCGGAAAGAGGGTAAAGCCGCTATCTTTAAAATTAAGGTGACATAAGTATACAGATTTCCCGAAATCTTACAAGAGGTCAACTATAATCCGGGTTATTCTGGCTTACAGGTGCGGATACAGGGGGAAAGCCGCCAGCAGCGTCTCCGTCTTCTTGTGCAGTCTCTTGATCTCCGTGGCGGTCACATGCGGGCTCAGGGCGGCCAGCATGATCTCGCAGATCTGCTCCATCTCCGGCTCGCGGAAACCGCGGGTGGTCACGGCGGGGGTGCCGATCCTGATGCCGCTGGTCACCGTCGGCGGCAGCTCGTCATAGGGAACCGCGTTCTTGTTGACGGTGATGCCCACTTCCTCGAGGCGGTTTTCGGCCTCGATGCCGGTGATGCCGATGTTGGTGAGGTCGGCCAGCATCAGGTGGTTGTCGGTGCCGCCGGATACCAGGTTGATGCCGCCGGCCAGCAGGCACTCGGCCAGGCGCGCCGCGTTGGCCACCGTCTGCTTCTGACGCTCCCGGAACTCCTCCGTGGCCGCCAGTTTGAAGCATACGGCCTTGGCGGCGATGATATGTTCCAGCGGCCCTCCCTGCAGACCCGGGAAGATGGCCTTGTCGATGGCTTTGGCGTAGGGCTCCTTGCACATGATGACGCCCGAACGGGGGCCGGCGAGGGTCTTGTGGGTGGTGGTGGTGACGTAGTCGCTGGGCGCCACCGGGTCCGGATGCAGCCCCGCTGCCACCAGACCGGCGATATGCGCCATGTCAACCATGAGCCTGGCGCCGACGCCGCTGGCGATCTGCGCGAAGCGCTCGAAATCGATGGCGCGCGGATAAGCGCTGGCGCCGGCGACGATCAGCCGGGGCTGGTGTTCCGCGGCCAGCCGCTCGACCTCATCGTAATCGATGCGGCCGGTGGCGCGGTCGAGCCCGTAGCTGTGGAAGTGATATAGCCTCCCGGAAAAGTTTATCTTCATGCCATGTGAGAGATGGCCGCCGTGGGAGAGCTCCATGGCCAGGACACTGTCGCCCAGGGCCAGCTCGGCAAAATAAACCGCCTGGTTGGCGGTAGAGCCGCTGTGCGGCTGCACGTTGACATGCTCGGCGCCAAAGAGCTCCTTGCAGCGGTTCCTGGCCAGCGATTCGACTTCGTCGACGACGTCGCAGCCGCCGTAGTAGCGCGCGGAGGGATAGCCTTCGGCGTATTTGTTGGTGAGAACCGATGCCGCCGCCTCGAGTACAGCGCGGCTGGTGAAATTCTCAGAGGCTATCAGCTCGACCGTTTGGCGTTGACGCTTTAACTCATCCTTGATGAGCCGGTCGAGCTGGGGGTCGATCTCTTTCAGGGGAGCCAGGAACTCGGCCTGGGTCCTGGATTCTGTCTTCGGCTTGCTCATCTGTCGGTCCCGTCCTGATTCGGATCTACGCTTGTCATTTTCCCTCCAGTTCCGCGATCAGCTCCAGCCGCCGGGCGTGACGGCCGCCTTCAAACCCCGTCGCCAGCCAGACATCGACGATCTCGTTGACGCGCTCCGGCGCCATGCTGCGCGCGCCCAGGCAGAGCACGTTGGCGTCGTTGTGGCGGCGGCTCATCTCCGCCTGGGTGACGTCGCAAGGGCCGACGGCGCGGATGCCGGCGACCTTGTTGGCGGTGATGCACATGCCCAGGCCGGTGCCGCAAACGAGAATGCCGCGTTCGGCTTCGCCGCGCACGACCGCCTGCGAGACCTCGACCGCATAGGCGGGATAGTCGCAGCTCTCCTCGGTGTTGGTTCCCATGTCGAAGACGCGGTGGCCGGACGCCTCCAGGCGGTCGGTCACATTCTGTTTCAGCTGGAAGCCGGCGTGGTCGGCGGCGATTGCGATTTTCAAAAGGTCTCCTTCCCCAGAGCTGCGCTCAGGATGACGGGCAGCGCCGGCTTGAGCATCTCCAGGACGTCCAGGTAAAAACCGACCGATTCGCCGATCGGGTCGGGGACATCGGCTGCCGCCGGAGATTTTTCATCGAGCCTGCGCGGAAACAACAGAGCCAAGTATATCGCATTTTTTCTTTCCGGGAACGCCCGGACCAGCCATTCGTGATGCGCCCGGGTCATGGCCAGGATGATATCGGAGCTCTCGACGATCGAGCGCCTGGCCTCGCGGGCGCGGTGTCCGGCCAGGTCCAGCCCCCATTTCCTGCCGGCGGCGCGGGCCTCGCCGGTGGCGGCGTTGCCTTCCCAGGCGTGAGTGCCGGCCGAGCTGACGGAGATGAGGCCGCCCTTCCCCTGGCGGGCGGCGTAATCCCTCAACAGGTATTCCGCCAGCGGGCTGCGGCAGATGTTGCCTGTGCAGACGAATAATATGGAAACGGGTTTGTGCGGGCCGGCGCTCACAGGCAGCCTTTCAGGCCCAGGCGGCCCTGTATTTCCGCGGCGCTCATGGCGCCCTGCCGCAGGATGACCGGCGGCCCGCCGGCGGCGAGCGGCCGCAGGTCGATCACCGTCGAAGGCGTGCGGCTGTCGAGACGCCCGGCGTCGATGGCATATTCACAGGCGTCCATTATGGCGGCGGGAACCTCGTCGACGGCAACCGGATCGGTTGTCGCGGAAAGATTGGCGCTGGTGACCGCCAGCGGTTCGGGCAGTAATCTGTATAAGTCTCCCGCCGGCGGCGGGATGACCCGCACGCCGGCGCTGCCGGCGCCGCGGACTTCGATGCCGGCGGTTCCTTCCTCAAAGGGGATGATCGCGGTCACGGGGCCGGGCAGCAGTCTGCCGACGGCGTCACGGATTTTTTCGGGAAGTCCGGGGACCAGCCCGCCGATGCCCTCCACCCGGCTGAAGACCAGCGCCAGCGGCTTGTCCGCCGGCCGGCCCTTGACCCGGTAGATCTTCTCGATCGCATCGGTGTCGGCTGCCAGGCATGCCAGCCCGTAGACAGTGTCGGAGGGAAGGACGGCTAGACTGCCGGCGGCGAGGGCGGAGCTGACTTTTTCCCAGTCACCGCCGCTCATGCTTCCCTGGCGGAGTCTCTGAGTCATCTGCCCGAAGGAGCGCCGGGTCTGCTCACCGGCGGGCGAGCTCGCGCAGGCTTACGCCCTTGTTGGCCCAGGCGGCGGCGGACCTGGGGTCGAGGGCGAGGACCCGGTCGTAGCTGCGGATAGCTTCCTCGAAGCGGCCGAGGCTGTGCAGTGAGAGGCCCATGGCGTTCCAGGCCGGCGCGTCGTTTTCGTCCAGCGTCAGCGCGCGGTCATAGCTGGCCACCGCTTCCTCGAAACGTCCGAGGCTGTGCAGAGCCAGTCCGCGCTGATACCAGGCCGCGGCCAGCTGGTCGTCGAGGGCAAGGGCCCCGTCGAGGCTCTCGATGGCGCGCTGTGGTCGGCCGGTCAGGTTGAAGACGCGGCCCCGGTTGTACCAGGCGCCGGCATGCCGCCCGTCGAGGTTGATAGCCCGGTCGAAACTCTGTATGGCGGCGTCGAGACGGCCGAGGCTTTCCAGGGAAATGCCCTTATGGAACCATGCCTCGGCGGAGCCGGCATCGATGCGAATGGCGCGGTTAAAGCTCTTGACGGCTTCCTCTTCGCGGCCGAGCCGGTGCAAGCTGAACCCGCGGGCCAGCCAGGCGGCTGCATCCCGGGAGTCCACCTTGAGACCGCGGTCGAAGCTGTTTACCGCCTTCTGGAACGCATCCAGCTCATTCAGGCAGAGGCCGCGCTGATACCAAGCCGCTGTGTTACGCGGCTCGATTTTTACCGACTTGTCGAAACTTGTTATCGCCTTCCGGCATTGCCCGAGCAGATGCAGGCTCATGCCGCGGCCGAACCAGGCTCCGGCATCGCGGGTATCCAGGGCCAGGGCGCGGTCGTAAGCCTTGATGGCGTCATCCTGCCGGCCCAGCGCGCGCAGCGCCTGGGCCCGGCCGAACCACGAAAGCTCATGTTCATTATCAAGGGAAAGCGCCTTGTCAAAACTGCGCACCGCTTCGTCCAAGCGTCCGAGGCCATGCAGGCTGAGGCCATGGCCGCACCAGGCGTCGGCGTCATCAGGATCGATGGCCAGCGCCTTGTCAAAACTTTCAATCGCCTCTGTGAACCCGGCCAGTCCGTAAAGGCCGAGGCCCCGGCCGTGCCAGGCGCGCTCGTGCCGCGGCTCCAGGTCCAGCGACTTGTCGAAGCTCTCGATCGCGTCCCTGTACTTCTCAAGGCCCAGCTGGCTCTCACCGCGGCCGAACCAGGCTGCGGTGAAGCGCGGGTCGATGCTGATGGCCTGGTCGAAACTCGAGATAGCGCGGCCGAACCGTGACAGGCCGTAGAAGCCCCGGCCCAGCCCGAGCCAGGAGCCGGTATCGCCCGCATCGATGGCAAGGGCGTGTTCGAAAGCGCTGACAGCCTTTTCGAATCGCTCCAGGGCCAGGAGGCTCATGCCCTTCCAGTTCCAGGCAGAGGCGCTGCCAGGCTCGATCCGCAACGACCTGTCGAAGCTGTCGAGCGCCCTTTCGAAGCGGCCGAGGCTGTGAAGGCTCTGTCCCTTGCCGAAAAGCGCGGAAGCGTCCCTGGGCTTCGACTTGAGCGCCCTGTCGAATGACTTGACCGATTGCTCGAATATGCCAAGGAGGCGCAGGCTCTCGGCGCGGCCGTACCAGGCGCCGAAATCATGCGGCTGCAGCTCGAGGGCGAAGTCGTAACTGTTGATGGAATCCTCAAATTTTGTTATTGAGCGCAGCGATTCGCCGCGGCTGAACCAGGAGGCGGCGTCACGCTCGTCGAGCTCCAGCGCCCGGTCCAGCGCGCTGACCGCTTCCTCAAACCTTCCCAGCTGCCTCAGGCATTCCCCGCGGCCGTACCAGGCTCCCTGATGACGTGGATCCATGCTTATGGCTGTCTGGAAAGATTCCAGGGCTTCTTCGAACCTGCCCAGGCGCCGCTGACAATCACCCTTACCCGCCCAGGCGCCCGCACCGGGATCGATTTCGATGGCTCTGGTGTAACCGCCGATCGATTCCTCGAGCCGGTCCAGAGCGCGCAGGCTCTCGGCCTTCCCCAGCCAGGCGGGAGCCTTGCCGGGATCCAGCTCCAGGCAGTTAGCGTAGCCGGCGAGGGCTTCCTCGAAACGGGAAAGCGCACGCAGGCTCTCGCTGAGGCTGTACCACGCCCCGGCATCGTTCTCATTGATATTAAGTGAATTCTTGGTGCTATCGATCGCCTCAGTGAATCGTCCCAGATGGCGCAGGCTCTCGCCCTGGCTGTACCAGGCCGCGGCCGATTCGGGTTCGAGTTCCAGGGAGCGTGCCAGGCTGCGGGAAGCTTCACGATAGCGCTCCAGCCGGCGCAGGCTCTCGCCGCGATGATAATGGAAGGCGGCATCCGCGGGCTCCAGCCGGATGGCATTGTCGAAAGCAGGCAGCGCCTCGGCGTCTCGGCCGAGGCCCTGAAGGCTTACTCCCTTGCCGAACCAGGCCTGGGCGTGCGCGGGCTCGATGTTGACCGCCCGGTCGAAACAGCGGCCGGACTCGTCGAAGCGCCCGAGGCGGTTGAGGCTGAGGCCCTTGCTGTACCAAGCTTCCTCATGGCGCGGGTCCAGCTTGATGGCCGCGTCAAAAGCGGCGATCGATGCTTCAAGATCTCCGAGGCTCTGGTAGGAAAGGCCCTCACCGAACCTGGCGCTGGTGTGCTTTGGATCGAGCTGCGCCGCTTTTTCAAAGTCCGCTATCGCCTCCTGGAAACGCCCGAGGCTGCGGACGCTCTCGCCGCGGCCGTATCTGGGTTCGGCGCTCGACGGATCAAGCTCGATGGATTTATCAAAACTGGCAAGAGAATCTTCAAAACGGGCAAGCGCCTGCTCGGTCAGCCCCTTGTCGAGCCAGGCGCCGGCGTCGCCGGGGTTTATCTCGATCGCCTTTTCGAAACAGGCAAGGGCTTCGATTGCCCGATCGTTATCGGGTGCGGCCGGCACCGCGAAGGCTGCTTCGACCTCGATAGGCTCGGGGGCTTCTGCTTGCGCTTCGGCGGCCAGGCGGGCGGCTTCTTCTTCGGCCTCGGCCTCGGCGGCGAGACGGGCCTCTTCTTCCTCGGCAAGCCGCTGTGCTTCCTCCGCCAGACACGCTTCTTCAGCGAGCCTTGTTTCTTCCGCTAAACGCTGCTCCTCAACGAGTTTCTGTTCCTCAGCCAGACGTGCTTCCTCAGCCAGACGTACTTCCTCCGCCGCACGAGCTTCTTCCGCGAGCCTTGTTTCTTCCGCTAAACGCTGCTCCTCAGCGAGTTTCTGTTCCTCCGCCAGGCGAGCTTCTTCAGCCGCCCGAGCTTCTTCAGCCAGGCGCGCTTCTTCAGCCAGGCGTGCTTCCTCCGCCGCACGCGCTTCTTCAGCGAGGCGTGCTTCTTCAGCCGCACGAGCTTCCTCCGCCAGGCGAGCTTCCTCCGCCAGGCGAGCTTCCTCCGCCAGGCGAGCTTCCTCCGCCGCACGCGCTTCTTCAGCGAGGCGTGCTTCTTCAGCCGCACGAGCTTCCTCCGCCAGGCGAGCTTCCTCCGCCAGGCGAGCATCTTCAGCCGCACGAGCCTCTTCGGCTTGACGCGCCTCTTCTGCCAGACGCGCTTCCTCAGCCTCTTCCTCAACATCCTGGTCCAGAAATCCCGGCAATCCCGTTTCAGCATCTTCTTCGTCCCACATCTGATCCTTGTGGGGATCGGCGAAGGGCGTGTTGCTGATGCGCTCGAGCTCCGGCGCGATGTCACCTTCCTGTGACTCGGCCTGCTCTTCTTCCTGCTCCAGGTCCGCGACGGCTTCATCAGCCGGGCCAAAGTTAACCAGGTCGGCGAGGTTGGGGTGTTCGGGGGCGCCGGAGACTTCTTCCGCTTCCACCTCCGCGGACTCCTCGATCGCGGGTTCCTCGATCACGGGTTCCTCGATGATGAATTCTTCCACGATGTCAACCTGTTCGATGCCGCCGGCGCTGTCAGCGGCAGCCATTGCCGTCCTCTCGAGGCAGGTTTCCCGGTATTTCCTGACAAGGTCGTCCTGGGGATCGAGCCTGACCGCCCGATCGAAGCAGTCGAGCGCCCCGTCGCTGTCTCCGAGCTCCATCAGGCCCAGGCCCTTGCCTGTCCAGACGGCGGCGTTCTTCGAGTCCAGCTCGAGCGCCCGGTCATAACTCTTCACCCCATCCGCCACGCGCTCGAGCTCCCGCAGGCAACCGCCGCGCTCCGCCCAGGCTTCAGCATCGAGCGGATCGGCCTCGACCGCCTGATCGAAACAGTCGAGCGCTTCGGCGAAACGGCCCAGCATTCTCAGGCTCGCGCCTTTCCTGCTAAGCGTGAAAGCGTCTCTCGGTTCGAGTTCGAGTGACTTGTCAAAACACTGAATGGCCTCCTGCGAACGCCCCAGCTGCATCAGGCTGGCGCCCTTCTGGCTCCAGGCCCGAGAGTCCTCGAGATCGATCTCGAGGGCTTCGTCGAAAGCTGAGACCGCTTCCTGGTAGCGCTGCAGGCTGTGCAGGCTGGCGCCGCACCCCAACCAGTTGGATGCGACCTTGGGCGCGAGTTCCTGCGCCTTCCTGAAAGATTTGACTGCATCCTCGAACTTGCCGAGGTTGTGCTGGCTCATGCCTTTGTAGTACCAGACCGCGGGATCCCAGAGCTCGATGTCCTGAATGTGGTCGAAGCAGTCAATAGCCTCGCTGAACCTGTTGAGGCTGAAGAGGCAGACGCCGCGATTGAAAAGCGCGGCGGTGTCCCCCGCGTCCAGCGAAATGGCCTTGTCATAGCACTCGATCGCTTCCTCGAACTGCTCGAGACTGTGGACGCTGACGCCCTTGTTGAACCAGGCTGCCGCATCCTGCGGATCGTAGCGCAGGCTCTGCTCGTAGCACTCGATAGCCTCCGGGAACTTCTCCAGGCTGTGCAGGCTTACGCCCTTGTTGAACCAGGCGGAGGCGTCGCGGGGATCGAGCTCGAGCACTTCATCGAGCGCTTCGATCGCCTCTTCATACTTGCCGAGGCTATGCAGGCTGACGCCCTTGTTGAACCAGACCTCCGTATGCCAGGGGTCGAACTTGAGGGCATGGTTGTAACAGGTCAGAGCTTCGACAAAGCGATTCAGGTTGCGGTAACAGGCGCCCTTGTAAAACCAGATGAGCGCGTTGGTCTTCTCGATCTCGCGAGCGCGGTCGAAGCTGCGCATGGCTTTTTCCGGATGCCCCGAGTCGCGGAACCTGGCTTCCTTGCGCCTGAGTAACGCGATCTCTTTTTCACCCGTGTCGAGAGCCTTGTCAAAAGCGCTGAGGGCTTCATCGAAGTGACGATGTTCGCTGAGCCTTATTCCCTTTTCGATCAAAGTCTTGGAGGACTTCGCCCCGGTGAGATTAAACGTCGCCACAAGGCACCTCGCGAGGGGGGATATTATCTGGGGAAATGCCGCGCAAAAAAACCTCTTTCAGGATCGTTGATCAGCGGTCACGGTCCGCAGCCGGAACATCAGGCAGAAGAAAACGGACAGGGTACCCGCGGGGCCGGCCGGACCATGCCCTGAATTATGTTATTGCTGCCAGCGAGAGTCAAGACCGCGAACGTTGCGGAAGGTAAACCTCCGGGGGAATCCGGGCGCTGTTTGCGGCGCGCCCCCCGGCGGGTTATGTGCGGCGCGCTTCGACCACCCGGTCGAGGCCCGAGTAATCCTGCGTGACGCCGATGGCGCCGAAGCGGCCGGTGGCGGCAAGCAACTCGCTGACGGCGCCGGCCTGAGTGGAGCCGATCTCCAGCACCAGGGCGCCGCGCGGTTTGAGGAACTGGGGAGCCTGGCCGGCGAGCTGGCGGTAGTAATGCAGGCCGTCGGGGCCGCCGTAGAGGGCCTCTCTCGGCTCGAAGTCCCGCACGTCACGCGGCAGCTGGTCCCATTCCTCGGCGGAGATGTAGGGCGGATTGCAGACGATGGCGTCAAAGGTCTCCATGGGGTCGAGCGAATCGAACATATCGGAATGCACCAGCCGCAGCCGCGCCGACAGGCCGGCGATGCGGGCGTTCTCTCCGGCGAGCTCAAGCGCCTCGGGGCTGGCGTCGGCGGCAACTATCCCGGCGTCAGGATATCCGGCGGCGATGGCTATGGCGATGGCGCCGCTGCCGGTGCCCAGGTCGAGCACCGCCGGCGGCCGCGGCCATTCGCCCTCGATGAGGAAGTTCAGCACTGCCTCGACCGCGTGCTCGGTTTCGGGGCGGGGGACGAGCACATGCCGGTCGACCCGGAGACTGAGATTATGGAAGTAGGCGCGCCCGAGGATGTATGCCACCGGCTCCCCCTCGCCCCGGCGCCTGACCAGCTCGCGGTAGCGGTCTACTTCAGCGGGGTTCAGCGGCTGGTCGAATTTGACGTAGAGATCGACGCGGTTGAGCCCCAGGACCTCCGCCAGCAGCAGCTCGGCGTCGAGCCGTGAGGTAGTCGAGCCCTTCTCCTTGAGCCAGGCCGTGGTCTTGCCCAGAAGGGAAGAAATGGTCGGCGGAGCCACCTCAGCTCCCCGATGCTGATTCGATCGGCGGCCTGCCTGTCACCAGGCGCCCTTTAAACCCCGGCCTTCAGCTGCTCGGCCTTGTCCTGGGCCGCGAGCGCCTCGGTGAACTCGTCGATGTCCCCCTGGAGGATGGCCTCCAGCTTGTGCAGGGTCAGCCCGACGCGGTGGTCGGTGACCCTTCCCTGGGGAAAATTATAGGTGCGAATCTTCTGGCTGCGGTCGCCGGTGCCGACCTGAGACTTGCGCTTGTCGGAGAGCTCCTTCTGCTGCTCGGCGAGCTTCATCTCGTAGAGCCTCGCCCGCAGGACCTTCATGGCCGCGATCTTGTTCTGCAGCTGTGACTTCTCGTCCTGCATCGAGACCACCAGGCCGGTGGGGACGTGCGTCAAACGCACGGCGGAATCGGTCGTGTTCACCGACTGCCCTCCGGGGCCGCTGGAACGGAAGATGTCGACGCGGACGTCGGCGGGATCGATTTCGACCTCGACCTCCTCGACTTCGGGAAGGACGGCGACGGTGGCTGTCGACGTATGGATGCGCCCGCCCGACTCCGTTACCGGGATGCGCTGCACCCGGTGCACGCCGCTCTCGTATTTGAAGACGCTGTAGGCGCCCTTGCCGGTGACCTCCATGATGACTTCCTTGAAGCCGCCCATCTCGGTCGGGCTGGATGAGAGTATCCCGGTCTTGAATTTTTTGTTCTCGGCGTGCTTGGCGTACATGCGCAGCAGCTCGCCCGCGAACAGCGAAGCCTCATCGCCGCCGGCGCCGCCGCGGATCTCGATGATGACGTCCTTGTCGTCGTTGGGATCGGCCTCGAGCATGGAGACGCGAATCTTCTCGCTCAAGGCCTCGATGGCCTCGTGCGCGTTGCGGATCTCGTCCTTGAGGAACTCGCGCATCTCCGGCTCGACCTCGCCGTCGCCGGAAAGCAGCTCCTCGGCCTCCGACAGCACGGCCTCGGCCTCGCGGTACTGCCGCACCAGCTCGTAAGAGGGCTGCAGGTCCGAATGGGCCTTGGCCAGCTCGGCGTAGCGCTGCCGGTCGTTGTGCACGCCCGGGTCGCTGAGCTGCTCGTTGAGCTGATTATATTTTTCTTCTATTTCGTGTATTAATTTATCGATCATGATTAAGCCATGACCTCCACGTCCGCCTTGCCCCCGTGATCCATCTCGATCGGCTCGAGCGCGGCGACGCCCTCGAGCGCCTGGATGGCAACCTCTATCTGGGATTCATCCGGCTCGCTGGTGGTCAGCCTCTGCAGCAGGAGCCCGGGGTACATGACGACTTTCATGAAGGCGTTATCCTTATGCTTTCCAGCATATTTTATCACCTCGTAAGAGAGGCCAACAACGAGCGGGATGCCCACGATGCGCGACAGCACGAACAGCAGGATGTGATTGATGTTGGTCCAGTCGCCCGGTATGGGCACAAAGGAAAAGACCGCGATCGCCAGCACCATCACTATCAGTAAAAAACTGGTGCCGCAGCGCGGGTGAACCGGCGAGAATTTATGCACGTTGGCCGGGGTCAGCTCGAGCCCGGCTTCCAGGGCGTGGATGGTCTTGTGCTCGGCGCCGTGGTATTCAAACACGCGCCGCAGCTGCTTGATGCGCGAGACCACCGCGATATAGACGATCAGGATTCCGATGCGCAGCAGGCCTTCGGCAAGCACAAAGGTCGTGGAGTTGGGGAAGTGGCTGCGCACCGAGCCCGCCGCCAGCAACGGCAGCACCACGAACAGGCCCACCGCCATGATGATGCCGATGGCAAGGCTGATGGCCATCTCCTTGCTGGAGATATCCTCTTCCTCCTCGCCCATCGACTCGTTTGCCGACATGCCCAGCGCCTTGATTCCCAGCGCCATGGATTCCCAGAGGGCGATGATGCCGCGCGCGACCGGCAGCTTGAAGAAGGCGTGGCGGTCGGCCAGGGGGTTGAGCGGCTCGGAGTGAAGGCTGATGGTGCCGTCTGGACGGCGGCAGGCGAGGGCCCAGTGCCGCTTGCCCCGCATCATCACGCCTTCTATTACTGCCTGCCCACCCACGGATGCGGCCGGATGCCCGGCCTGCTTTTTACCACTCAATGCTTTCCATCCACTCTTCCATGCCGGCGACTTCCTCCAGGGTATATTCCTCTCCGCAATGCATCTTGCCCTCCCGGCACTTGCCGTAGAGGCAGTCGGGCCCCGAGCGGCGGAAGAGCACCGGCGCCACCGCGATCGACAGCGCCCGCATGCGCCAGGCCAGCGCATTGATCTCCCACTGCGCCCGGCGGCAGCAACGGATGCGGAAGAAGTGTCTCAGCTCCCGCGCGTTCATGGTCACGACGATGCGGGTCTCGGCGGCGTTGGGCAGCACGAAGCGGGCGTCCTCCTGGACGGTCTCCTTCGCGAGCCCCCGCTCCGTCCCCAGCTCGACCAGCCGGTCGTAGGCTTGCTGCGCCTTTGTCATGGCATCCTCGAAGACGCTGAGCGCCTCCGAGTCTTCGGCGATCTTGGGGGGAATGATAAAGCCGCCATCATCGGAGAAACGCACGTAGCGCTGTGACTGCTGCGAGTATGAGGCCAGGCGATGGCGCACCAGCTGGTGCGAACAGGCCCGGGAGATGCCGTCGATGCCGAAGGTGAAGGAGGCGTGCTCGAGGGTGCTCGTGTGGCCCGACCGCACCAGCATCTTGACCAGCTTTTCGACCTCTTCGGTCGACATCGATTCCCGCAGCTCCGCCGCAGTCGATGGCGAATAGCAGAGCCTGCCCGCGGACGCCACGGCGCGCTCGGGCTCGGGAGTGTGGGTGAGAAGGACTACGTTGAGGTTGGCCGGCACCGGTCGGACCGGCTAGGAGGTTTGCCTCTTGGCATACTTGCGCTTGAACCTCTCGACGCGCCCGCCGGTATCTACCAGTTTACGCTTGCCGGTGTAGAAAGGATGGCACTTGGAGCAGATCTCCACGTGTATTTCCGGCACCGTCGAACGGGTCGTGAACTCATCGCCGCAGGAGCAGCGAACTTTGGTTTCCATATATTCAGGATGGATGTCTTTTTTCATTTTAGTTTCCTCATCTGTCTGTGGGAACAAGAAATGATAGCACGAGTGGGTGGCAGATGGTAGCAAGCCGGACGCTGTCTGCTATTCTTTATATATGTATTCCTTCCGGTCAAACTCCATACCGATGCGACGGCTGCCGCTGGCCTTGCTGGCGGCGTCGCTGCTGACGGCGGCGTCGCTGTCGGCGATAACCTTAAGCGGCTGCGCCAGCGATATTTCCAGGGCAAACGAGTCGGTGGACCGGGGCGACGCCCAGCGCGCGGCTGCGGTGGACACCTTGAGGAAATCCACCGCCTCGGTCGACAGCATGGTGCGCGCAGCGGCGGCCGGACAGGCGCTTCCTTCCGACCAGACCAAGCTCACCACCCAGGCGGCGATCGAGAATATCAACAGCGCCCTGAACGGGCTCTCAGACCGCGACGCCGGGCTGGCGCAATCGCAGTCGCTGGGCCTGAATCCCAACTATCAGGAATACCTGCGCCTGCTGCGTGACAGCAACGGCAAGCTGGTCGACACGCTCAATACCGCCATGGAGATCCCCAGCCTGATGGCAAAGGAACAGTATTCGCTGGCCGGCTGGGACGAGATCAAGACCGAGAAGATCGTCACCCGGATCGATTCGATGCAGCAGGACATCGAGCGGATCTACAGCCAGTCGGAGTCCCTTCGCAACCAGGCGGAAAAACTCCGCGCCGACAACCCCGGCGACTTCAGCGGCTGACGCCGCCGGTTGCCATGCGCCCCCTGCATACCTAAAATACCTTTGGTGGAACACGCGGGCGATTAGCTCAGCTGGTTAGAGCGCCGTCCTCACATGGCGGAGGTCACTGGTTCGAGTCCAGTATCGCCCACCACGATCCTTTCCGCGTGGGGGATTAGCTCAGTTTGGGAGAGCGCTTGCTTCGCATGCAAGAGGTCACCGGTTCAAGTCCGGTATCCTCCACCATATCTTCGTGCGTCAACCGTTAAGGCCCACGAAGACGCTTGCCTGACCATCGGCCAGAGGTGTCATGAACTCAGCAAGCAGCCCGATACGCAGCAGCCTCGCCGGCTGGCAACCGCGCAGCCTGTTCCGGCGCGTCAATACTTCGCTCAACAACCCCCGGCTGATCGGCGAGGCCAGCCAGAGTGACCGCTACCGGAAGATCCAGTGGTGCATGAACCTGTGGCGATTCCTGGTCACGGGCGAGATCCTGGTACTGATCCTGCTTGACCCGGACCGCTCCGGCTCGATTCCGGACGCGGTCCTGATCTTCCTCCTGCTGCTGTTCTACACCATCGCCTACTCATACCTTTCGACGCGGACACACCTGGCCGGCATGACGGGGCTGCACGCCGCCGACCTCATCTTCTGCGCCGCCCTTTTTTACCTCGGGCTGCGAACGGGCCTCGGCAACAATCTTGTCTTTTACTCTTTTGCCTCCCTGCTGAGCCAGCCGTCCACGCGCCTGCGGGACAACCTGCCGGGTATGGCGTTCCTCAGCCTCGCCTATCTCGGATCGGAAGCGCTTCGATCCTATGATGCCAGCGCGCCTCCGGATATCGCCATCTCATTCCTGCTTTTCTATATCTGGGGGTTCGGGTTCCTGGGATTCTCGAATATCGTCAGCCGGGTCTCGGCGCTGCAACTGGACGCGCGCCTCGAAGAGCAGCGGCGCGACTACCGGCGGCGCCTCCATGACGACCTGGGCAACACGCTTTGCGGCCTGCACTTCAAGATCGAGAGCCTGACAGGCCTGAGCAGAGGCGCGATCCGGGAAAACGGCCTCGGATTCCTTTCCGCCGGATACCGGCGGGCCGACGCGGTCCTCAAACGGCTGCTATCCGATCTCGAAGAGCCGGAAGATACTCTGGAAGAAGCACTGTCGCGGCTCAAGAACAGCATTGAGAAGGCGGGCGGACCGCAGGTCGAGATCGACACCCATGAGGTACTGGTGGACATCAGCTCCGAGGTGCAATACGAGGTAATGCGGATAATCGGCGAAGTGGCGACCAACGCGATGAAACACGCGCGGGCTTCCAGGATCCTGATCAGGGTCGGGTCCGACCGGCGGCGTCTGACCTTCTCCGTCACCGACGACGGCAGGGGATTCGATGTCCGCGCGGTCGAACAGAGGCGGGCCTCAGATTCCTTCGGCATCGTCGGCATACGCGAGCGCGCCGCGCTGATCAACGGCAACCTGGGGATCGACAGCCGGCCGGGAAGGGGCACGACGGTTCATCTCGAGGTGCCCGCGCACCGGCAGCAGAGCCTCCTGGGACGGATCCTCGACTTTGATTCCACTTCGGTGGGAGGGGGCCTTTTCCCGTTTCTGATCCGTATCAAAGGCTTCGTGTTCCTGCTGGCGGTCATCTCCTTCATCACCATGCCGCCGGAGCAGCGCCTGAGTACGACGGCGCTTGTGGCCGGCGGCCTGCTGCTGGTCAACAACCTGGCCATCATCGTCTGGTCAAAGAAACTTTTCGGGATATTGACCAGATGGCCGTGGCTGATCGCCCTGCAGCAGATCTTTTACGGGAGCCTGTTCTTCATCTGCTGGCATAACGGCCTGCCCCTTTTCTTCCAGGAATCCGTGAGCGTGGACATCATCATCAGCGCGTATTTTTTGGGCATCGCCAGAAATACGCTAATGGCGATGTTCCTCGGCTCCCTGATCCTGCTTGCGAACTTTCTCGCTCCGGCCGCCGCACAGTTGCACTCGCTGAGAGTCGAGGACCTCCTCTACAACGTGGACAGCAACCTGATCTTCGCATTGACCGCCGGCCTGGCCGTGGAGTTCATCCGCAACATGGAGGCGATGCAGCAGCGCGCCATCAGCCGCGCCCTGACACGGCAGCGGGAAAGGCTCACGGCGATCACGCACAGGGAACTCGGAGACCTGGTCGGTGGCCTCGGCAACGAGGTCAGCCGGCTCGGGCTGCGGCTCGATGACAGCGAAGCGGCCGGCGCCGGCGACATCAGCGAACTGGAGCTGAAGTCGACGCACCTCAAGCACAAGCTCCGCACCATCCTCAACTCTCTCGAGGAGGCGGGAAAGGAATCGGGGCTGCCCGAGCCGATGTGAAGCCCCGCCCGATCCGTCCCGGGTTGGGAAAGCAGTCGAAAGCCGCTATCATTGCATACTGAAGTGGGGGATTAGCTCAGTTGGGAGAGCGCCTGGTTTGCATCCAGGAGGTCACCGGTTCGAGTCCGGTATCCTCCACCAAACTTAACTTGTCCGAACCTTCGGACATAAGATCGTGGAATAAATCGGTGTAATCCTTGTCCACGATTTTTCCGTCTTTAACCAGAATCTTTTCAAAGAAAGCCTTGTTGCCTCGGGGAAACTGGTCGAAGGCATCCATGCCATCGTCGCCGAGTTCCTCAAATATCGCAGCAGAAGTCCAAAAATGAATGCTTGAAATAGTAAAGCAGGGCGGTTGGTGTCAGCAAGCCCCTATTGGTTTCAAAAACATAAGAGAAGGCACCAGGAACATCGCCCCGGTGATACCTGACCCCTGAAACCGCTCCGCATATCAAAGAAGCGTGTCTTTTAGGTTCCTGGCCAGCCGGTCAATCTTGTGAACGACGACGGCGTTAATGTTTTTGTCTTCCTTGACCCGCTTTAGCATCTCCTGAAGCATGGGACGATGGGCGCTTCTTGCCGACTCGCCCCGATCGGTATATTCATCAACTAATGTCCAGCCTTTTTCCTGAATGTATTTGGTGCAGGCCTTCCTTTGGGCGGCAATAGAAGAACCCCCAGTCTCGTTAGTCTGAGCCTGTTCTTTTGTTGATACTCTAAGATAGATGAGGCAGTCCATATCGCTATTTTTCCTTACCAAAAAATTCTTCTAATTCTTTACGTAACTCCGTTGTAACTGAACGGCAGTCGCAATGCTTTAAATGTTCGCGGTGCCACAGCATCCGTTCTTCCCTCGTAGGATTTTTAGGCATCTTGTTTGCCAGATGCCATTCTTTGTTAATTTTGCCCACCGCTTTTCTCCAAAATCTTTAAGAACTGTGCCGGGGTAACCATGCGTATGCCTTCATATTTTTTCAGATTAAGAAGATGCTTATCTCCCGAGACAATGAAATCGGCTTTGGCTTTGACGGCGCATTCCAATATGCGATTATCGTCATCATCTCGATCTTTGGGAATTGCCGAGATTGATTTCTTGGTGGAAACGACATCGCCCCATTTCACGAGAAGCTGAGTAGCTCTTTCTGTTCTGGGGGTAGACCAGAAGAACTTGCCGGAGAGTATGACGGAGAGTTCTTTTAAAATAAAGGGAGAGAGAAAGAGATCAAACCTTTTTGTCCGGCCTCGGGAAAGCCTTAGAATCAAATCAGGGTTGCCGCCGAAATTGAGGGCGGAGACAAGAACATTCGTATCCAGGACGACTTTAGGATACACCTCTTACCTCATGGATAATCCTCTCTATATCTTTTTCCGTGATGCCCGCTTCCTTGGCCTTCTGGCTGCCATACCTTCTTAGCTCCTGCCATTCTCTTTCTTCCTGCATCTCATCATAGAAAGCAATCATTTCGCGAAAGAGCTGACTTTTGTTTTTGTTTTCTTTGCTCGCAAGCCTATCGACCACCTTTGCCGCCTCCGGCGGCAAGGAAATCGTTAAAGTTTTTGATTTCCTAGCCAACATTCTCACCTCCTTATTGTGTTACCCTGTCTTACAATTAATTATCTCCAATATAATCGACAAAGAAACACCTGTCAATAGTTTTCTTTCCAATTACTTCCTTTTTTTCTTAGATCTTCTATAGCTCTCATCACCGCTTCGTAGGACCTGACGACTGAATCAGGGCCAAGGCAGGCTTGCTCGTTTGCAAAGGTTTCATCGAGGGTAATATTAAAAATACTACCTAGGAGGTGTATTGAAATGATGGATGGATGGGGCCCTGGAAGTTACGGCGGCACGAATGTTATCGGATATATTTTCATGATTGTCTTCATGGTGGCAATAATCGCCGGCATTGTGTTATTCATCGTCTGGCTTGTGCGGCAGACGGCCGGTGGTGGGACGGTTGCCGGTCCTGGTACCGCGGTCGGTGGTGAGTCGTCCCTCGATATCCTCAAGAAGAGATATGCTAACGGCGAGATTGACAAGAACGAATTTGAAGAGAAGAAAAAAGATTTAACCGGTTGACCGGGAGGTCGGCAATGAAAGGCCGGGCATTGCTTTGGTGGGGGCTTGGCGCGAGTGGCGTCGCAATTGTAGCGTTAGTATTGGGTTTGGTTTTTCTCGGGTCCAATGGCGCGAGTGGCGTTAGCGGCTGGAACAATGGCTACGGCATGATGGGCGGCTATGGTAGCGATTACGGCGGCTCCATGATGGGCGGCTACGGAATGGGCGGCATGATGGGCTCGGGCGGCATGATGGGCGCTTTTGGAGGCCCCATCGATACAGCGGCCGCTCCCCTGACCATCGACCAGGCCCGGGACGCAGCCAATCGTTATCTCGACTACTGGGGTAATTCCGATCTGAAGGTCCGGGAGGTTCTCGAGTTCACCAACGGGTTTTACGCGCGCGTGGAGGAACAGAGCACCGGCGCGGGCGCCTTCGAGGTGCTGATCGACCGCAACACCGGAGTTGCATCACCAGAACCCGGCCCCAATATGATGTGGAACACCAAATATGGCGTCTGGGGAACAAATAACACCGCCGGTTACGGCGGCAGGATGGGCGGTGCTTCCGGCGGTATGATGGGCGGCCTCTCAGGCCAGACCCGGTCGGCAACCACAACTGACATGCCTATCAAAAAGGAAGACGCCCGCGGCCGCGCCCAGAAGTTTCTGGACAGGCAACTGCCGGGCACTCAGGCCGGCGATCCGGACACCTTTTACGGCTATTACACCCTCGAGGTCAAGAAGGATGGCGGCACGCTGGGAATGCTGAGCGTGGACGGCTACTACGGCCAGGTATGGTATCATTCCTGGCACGGCGCCTATCTGAGCGAAAAGCAGTTCTAGTTACGGGTTGCTGATATGAAACACAAGTCCTAATTGTCTCTTGTCGCCCTTTCCAACCGACTCACAATATCAGCCGGCGGTTTTTATAATTCTGGGGGATAAAACCCACCCCCGATAAAAATGGATGACAATCATTGCGAAAACCAAGGTATGCTTCGCGGCCAGAACAATGATCCAGTTATTTTCAAGAATTCCAGTGCTCGAAAATCTGCCATTCCAGAACTGCCATCGCCGCCCTATGAGTACCAACAGAGCGATTGAACAGTCTGCCACCAGGGTAAAGTCTCTTTCATCCTTCCTCCCAATAATAGATTGAGAGGGTGAATCGATTTTGATGATTCACCCTCTCCTGAACATTCTCTTGCTATTTGGTTTCGATTGGGGGAACGCAACCGCAGCCACATGAGCCCTTTGTGCTGTCGTTTTCCTGTTCCTGCTCTTCTTTCTTGTCGATGGCTTGGGTTTCTCTGTTGTTGCTCGTCATAAGTTTCACCTCCTCTTTTAAGTTAATGCGGATAAACTTAAATGGATAAGAAAAAAATATTGTGCTTCTACTTGCTGCCTGCGCATTTTTTCCTTCCCCCGTTTTTATTTTGGCAGCCACAGGTGCATACTCTGTTCAGCCTTTCCCGGGCCTTTTCCAGGGTGTCGCGGTCCAGCGAATAGTAGATCCAATAACCCTTCCTTTCATCTCTGACCAAACCGCCGCTTTTCAGTACACGCAGATGTTGAGAAACCGCCGAAGAAGTTATTCCCAGAGCCTCGGCCATGGAATTAACGCTCATGGCTTTTTTCTTTAACAGCTCTATAATCTCAATCCTTTTATCAACAGAAAGGATCTTGAAAAGTTCAGCCGATTCTTTCATCATGCTCCCTAAGCAACAAATTAGTATGTACTAAAATACTTTATAGGAAATTCGATGTCAAGGAAAATGGAGCTATACACCGTAATTTCTTTACACGGAGGCTCGAATAATGATCACGATTTTTGGTGTGATTTCACTAACGTTCATGATGTTAATGTACGCGCTGGAGCCACGAGGTCGCGCCTTTGTCCTGGCCTTTGCCATGGGGTGTGCGTTGTCCAGCACTTATGGTTTTCTTTCGGGAGCATGGCCGTTCGGTGTCGTCGAGGCTATCTGGTGCCTGGTCGCGATCAGGCGTTTCGCATCTTATGAATCCGGTTCACAGTGACCTCAGACAATCCCGTCGCAGCCTTAATGATGCTTGCCTGACTGAAGCCAAGGAAAGCATATGGGCGGGAATCTGCTGAAAACCTCCCTCCGAATGGCTCAGAATACAAAGCTCAGAATTCGAATATCGTTTCAACCCTCCACAAAGCGTCTGTTATCTGGACTCTGCTCAAAAGGTGCACCGATAAGTTCTGACTTTAACTCAATCCGCCCTCGTTCTAACCTTGTGCCCAAGCTGAAGCCGAAGCGAAACTCGGTGTAAAACGACGAAGGTTATTCACCCTTCTTAAGCTTTTCAGGCAAAGGACGCCCCACATAAAGGAATGGCACCGGCAACGTCGTTATGTTTGGGGATTATTTCCCGTGAAGTTCTTCCCCGCCAATCCTGACTTCCCTCGATCGATACCCCATACCGGAATGGGTATTGACAGATTACATAACGCAGGACTAGGCTTGTATCCCTTAGAGGACTAAGTTCGTTATATTTAAGTTGTATGACTTCATTTGCTCGCAGGCGTCCGTGAGGACGTTTTCCTAACCGGGGGAGTAAGGAGGTAGTGCCTATAGAAGAACTGGAGAACTTCTTCGATTCTTGTTAAACGCACGGATAACTACTTAGGGAGTGAGGGGAAAATGAGTTATATCCTGAAACGGCCGGCCACATGCGTGGCCGTGGTCTTGAGCGCTTTGCTCATCCTGCTGGTCTTTTTTGCCGTCGCTGGTTCCGCGGCTCCGCCGCCTGGCGACGAGGAGTTTGGGACTATTGCCGATGCCAGCAATGCCTTTCTGAATTCCAGTCCAATGATTTACATGGACACTCCGGCGTTGATGGCACTGCTCGATGACAACAATGACGGGGTCATCGATGCCAGCGATAACCCCGCCAACGACCCTCTCGTGATCGACGTGAGGAGCGCCGCCGCTTATGCTGGGACTGCTGGCGGCATGGGCAACGCGGGTCACATCCCGGGGGCGATCAATATCGGCTACACGGCGATCGATACGCCTGCCAACCTGGCCCTGATCCGCAGCGAGCTGGCGAAGCACGCCAATAAGACCATCGTGCTGGCCTGCTTTAGCGGCCATACCGACAAACTGTCTGAAATGGCGCTGGGAGCGGTGGCGCAGGCCGGGTACTTCGGCAGTCCCGCTCCGACTGTGACTGCTCTGAAGTGGGGTAACCTCGGGTGGAACACGCCATCTGAACCATCCGTGCTGGCTGAGGTGGACCCTGCCTCTCCGACGAATATCTATCAGCAGACATACTCAATCGATATGGTGGCACACGCTTTGCCGGCGCCGGGCGCCTATCCGGTGATCAACAACACCACTTCGACCGAACCGGCGGAGATTACCAGGGTGGCGGACAACCTGTCTCTCAACCTCGCTGGCGGACCGTTTATTTTCCCGGGCACCGGCGCAGGCCAGGTCAATGACACTAATATCGCAAACTACACGGTTGTCGACGTCAGAAGCGCTGCCGATTACGCCGCCGGACACATTCCCGGCGCGGTCAACATCCCATACCAGCAGCTCTTCGCCACGGACGGCGGTGGCAATTACACTAATCTGCTCAGCATCGACCTCAGCAAGCCGGTCATTGTTTACAGCAACGGCCAGCAGGAAGCAAATGCTGCGGAAATCGGCATGAACGCGCTGGGAATCCGCAACGCCGGCGCCAAGACGGTGAGCCTGAGATTCGGAGTTGCCAGCTGGAACAACACCTTAGGGATGAAGTTCAATACCGCCACTGAGGAACACAGCTATCCGGTTGTCGCGGGCAGCTCGCCTGGCGGCCTGAATTACGTATCCGGTTGCAGCGCCACCAAGGCCAGTCTCACGCTTGGCACTCCGGTTCCCCATTGGGGATCGTATGCCGATTATGTTGCCGGCATCCTCTCGATCGACTGGACCGTCAGCAATACCGGCAGCAGCATTGCCTACGATGTGGCGCTCACGGGCAGCACCAATACAAACGGCGTTACCGTTTCCACGGCTTTGCCGCTGACGCTCAGCAACATCATGTCGCCGGCCGGTTCCGCGGGGACGACGCTCAAATACAATCTGCCCCCTGCGGTTGGCAGCTTCCACTCAGCCATCACCGGCAGCTCGACTGATGGTTGCGACAACCCCTCCAGTCATCCCTAGACAGACGGCCGTGCTGTCATCTGTCATATACTGAAATGGAGGAGGGAATGAGCGTGAAGAAAGAACAAACCAAGCCGTATGAGAAACCGGCGCTGGCAAAGCACGAGAACCTTAAGGAGATAACGTTCGAGTGCCCGGCCTGGCAGTGCAGCGTCACTGTTCCGCCGCCGCCGACGCCGTAGGAATAGCACGTACGATAAGCAGCACAAGTAAGATACGTGGTATATTGAGGCATTCATGGGCGGCCCTTCGGTTCCACCGAAGGGCCGCCTCTCTATTGCTCCAATAGCCGGAATATTCCCGCGCGATAAAGGGTATGACTTTCAGATGCGGTTTCAATCCGCATCCAACATCCCCGGCAGACACGGCACGAACGCTCGGGGGCGGGACAGGTGGGCACTCTGACGGCCGGCATCAGGTACGTACGCGAGAACTGTCGGGTCGCCTGGCTGCGGGGCCGTGTCATGGCCCTGTTCGTGCTCTGCTTCATCGGCATGCAGCCCTTCTCCTCCCTGGCCTTCGGCTGGCTCGGAGGCGCCATCGGCCCCGAATCAGCCATCACCATCGGCGCGATCGTGCTGTTGATCTATGCAACATTCCTCTTAATTAAGCCTGGACTGCTCCAGCCAAGAAAGATACCGATTCATAATCACAGATAGAGGCCCGCACGCCGGCGATCGTCACTCGTGCAAAACGTTTGCCGGCATTGTCGTCACTCACACAGTTGACAGCAGGTGGATTATGTCTATCATTATCTCAACTTGACCAGCACCGGGCGTTTTGGGAAGGCAGGGCAGCATGGGCGGTGAGTTAGAAGACCTTTGGGGAGGCGCAGGGCCTAAAGGAGCAGGAAGCGCCATCCCTGAGATTTCTCGTGAAAAGAACGCCGGCAACCTCCTTGCCCGCATCCGCAACTCTCTCAGGAATCCCGTCCTGATCGGCGAGTACGGCTACCGCATGCGTTACCTGCGCATCCAGTGGTGGGTAGTCGTCTGGCGCCTGCTCATCCTGGTGCAGATACCTATCGTCGCTGTCGTCCGCCCCGACCTCCTCGGCTCCCTTGGCCGGGCCTTTCTACTTCTGGCCGTCGCGGTCTCTTACACCGGCATCTATGCCTGGCTATCAACCCAGACCCGGGCCGCCGGACGCGAATGGTTCCACATGCTGGATCTGGCGTGTTGCGCTTCGCTCATGTTTCTGGCACAGGAACCCAAGCTGATCTTCATCATGTCCTTCTATTCCTTTTCCGCGCTGCTGGCGCGCCCGACGACACTGCTGCGCAAGGCGGCGCCGGCGACGGCAGCCCTCAGCCTGGCCTACCTGCTGGCTTCGTGGTCGGCGGGGCTGGCGCCCATGGACTTCTTCACCTCGCCGCGTGAAATCGACAACTTCGCCCTCTATTATTTCTGGGGCTTCGGCTTCGTGGGATTTTCCGCGGTTCTCGCCAGGGTTTCAGCGCTGGAGCTGGAGTCGATCCTATCCGAGGAGCGAAGCAGTTACCGCCGCCGCCTGCACGACGACCTCGGCAACACTCTTTGCGGGCTCCACTTCAAGATCCAGAGCCTCAGAAAACCAGGCAGCGGCAGTGATGTCAAACGATCGCTGAGCTTCCTCTCCGCCGGATACGACCGGGCCGCGTCGGTGTTAAAACGTATCCTCAGCGGGCTGGACGAACAGGCCAGCGGCGATATCAACTCCGCCCTGACCTCCTTCAGGAGTGAATTCGAGAGCGAGACCGGCATACAGGTGGATCTCCGGCTGACCACGGGCAAGACACAGCTGAGCCCGGAGGTCCAGCGCCAGGTCCTCGGCATCGTCAGGGAGGCTGCCGCAAATGCCTTTAAGCATGCCGGAGCCGGACGGGTCACGATCGAGGCTAGCGAACGCGGCCGCCGCATGAGCATATCGGTCACCGATCGTGGCAAAGGGTTCAGCGATGATGAACTGGCGGCCAGGCAGGCGGACGGCGGCCTGGGAGTCAAGAGCATGCAGGAACGCGCCCGCCTGATCCGTGGCAAGCTGGAGATAGCTGCAAGCCCCGGAGGCGGGACTCGTGTCGAGCTCGTCACCGACGCCCAGCGGCCCGGGCTTATCGGGCGGGTCCTCGATTACGACCGGGACAAGCGGGGCAGCGGCTTATATATCTTCCTCATACGGCTGCGGACGGCCATGTTCGTCTGGACCTTCATCCGCCTGTTCATGCTGATGGGAGATCACCCCTTCGACACGCCGCTGGTCCTCGTCGTGACCCTGCTGGGTGTCGACACTCTCGCCTTCGTCCTCTTCCGTTCGCAACTATACCGCCTTCTCAGCCGGCGCCCCTGGCTGTTGCTTTTTGAAGCGGCGATGTTTGCGGTGCTGGTGTACATCAGCCTGAGGGCCGAGGCCTTTTTCTTCTTCCCGCTTTACGTCGGCGTGGTCGTCATCATGAACGGCCTGTTCCTTGACACACTGGAAAATATTGTGTTGACTTTGTTACTTAACACTGGTATCTTTCTGGCTTACCTGCTGGCGCCGGCGGCATCTGGGCCGGTTGTCAGAGGTTTGCGATTGGAGGAACCGCTGCAACATACGACGATCTTTGTCATCCTGGCCTTCTCCGCCGGCATGGCGGGAGAGTTCATCAGGAGCCTCGAGTTTCTGCAGCAGCAGGCCATCAACCGGGCTCTGACCCGGGAGCGGGAAATCCTTTCGGCGGAAACCCACCGGCAGCTGTACGACGGCGTCTTCGGGCTTGGCGAAGAGATCAGGGCGATGCAGTCGGCCGGCCCGTCAGCGGCGGGCACGATCGATGCGGGCTCGGTGGAGCACCTCAAATACAGCTCATCCGAGTTGAAGAAAAGACTGAGGACGATTCTGGCGTCACTGGAAGACGATACAAGCGAGCATCAGGAAAGAACATGGGCGACCAACCGATAAAGATCATCGTCATCGACGACCACCCGGTAGTGCTGGAGGGGCTTACCTCCGGGCTGAGCCAGTACCCCCACGTAGACATCGTCGGAACAGCCGTCAACGTCGAGGACGCCAGGACCCTCATCATGGGCGGATCGTTCGACCTCATGGTAACCGATCTCAACATGCCCGAAGTTGAAGACGGGCTCGGCCTGATAAGCTTCTGCAACGAACACGTGTCGGCCTGCAAGGTCATCGTGCTTACCTATTCCAACCGGCCTGAGGATATCTTCCGCGCCAACCAGGCCGGCGCCGCCGCCTATCTCATCAAGGACAGCGACCTGGACGAGATCGCCGAGGCGTTCAACATCGTCAACGACGGCGGGCGGCCTCCCTTGAAGCCGGAGCTTGAGGCGGCGCTGTGGCAGAAGCTGAAGGACCGGGCGCCCGACGAACTCCCTCACGCCCTCACCGAGAGGGAATGGAGCGTGCTCAACCTGATGACGGTGGGCAACACAAACGAAGAGATAGCGCAAAAACTTTTCATCAGTCCCCGCGTAGTCAGGCGATCGAACACCTCCATCTACCGCAAGCTCGGCGTACGCAACCGCGCCGAAGCCATCGCCCAAGCTGTCCGGGAGAACTGGTTCGGCTAGGTGAGCGCGGTTCGTGTTCGAGCCGGCTCGAACAGAACTTACGGCCCCTGTTGCCCCCCGGATTAGTCCCCCTTTGACTCTAGGTAGACAGGACCAACAGACATAATATGATTACCGTACGATTATTTCTTTTCTTTGAAGGTGAAGTTTCGGCCTCGGTCGGGCTGTAAGAAAGATTTGGTGCCTGTCCCCGAGCAGGCATCAATCATAATCGGCGCGGATTCCTACCCCGCGCCGATTTCTTTTTTCCGTGCGATTTCCCTCGACGAATCTCTGTCTTTCCCGCCACGCCTTTCTTCCGGGGACCTGGAGCGTGATGAATTCATCTACGCATATTAGGAATCAACCAGGTGAGGAAATTAGAACTAAACGACATACTTCTGCACAAAGGAGAAAGCCCCGAATATTTTCGGGGCCTTCCAAGGGGGGCATTAAGCCCTTTACGCTAAGAAAAGTATGTTGGTTAGTATCATATCGTCTAATAATATAACCGTCTATAGGTAATAATGCCTAAATAACTGATGCTACCGTACTATCAAAGCCCGGTTTTAGCCCTCTTATGTCAACCCTGCTAGCCAACGAAGTCTACATATCCGGCGCGGACTGCATAAGCAACCGCCTCCAGCTTGCTGTGAACCCCCAGCTTTCCCAGGATGTTCTGGATGTGGTTCCTGGTGGTCGTCGGGCTGATGTAGAGTTGCCGGGAAATGACATCGTTGTTGAGGCCGCGCGCCAGCAGTTGCAGTATCTCCAATTCGCGGCGGGTCAACCTGACGATCGCCTTGCCGCCCTCTTCCTCGACCTCGAACCCTCCGGCGCCGGGGCTGCTCAGCCGCGGCTGCTCGTAGAGCTGGATCGCGGCCCGCACGTGCTTGGCCAGCGCCTCCAGCTTGGCGTTCTTGTGGCGCAGGCGGTCGAAAGCGACTTTTTGCCTTACCGCGGCCGTCACCCGCGTCGCCAGTTCTTCCGAGTCATAAGGTTTGGCGAGGTAATCGTGGGCGCCGACTTCAAAACCCGCCACCTTGTCCTCGATGCTCGGCTTCTCATGAAGGAAGATGACGGGAATGTGCTTGAGGCTGGAATCGCTCTTGAGGGACTTGCAGACTTCGTGACCACTGGTTACAGGCATATCGACATCGAGGATGATGACGTCGGGACGCTCGTCCCGGGAGATCTGTCTGGCGGCGGATCCGTCGACGGCCGTCAGAACACGGTAGCCGATCCTGGAAAGGCATTCCTTGGTGTTGTGAAGGACGTCCGGGTCGTCGTCGACGACCAGCACTGTCTCGTTCGGCATACCCCACCCACTCCCGTGCTCATTTAAATCTTAGCCGCCCGCCACCTCGGCGTAAGCTCGCCGGGGCGGCAGACGGCACCGTTACAGCTTCAGATTAGCTACAGCTTCAGTTTCTGTCGAACCACAATTCTCAACGGAGAGTGTTTATAGTATAGCAATATACTCCGGATTTTCCAGTTTGAATTTGTTAATTTATTTTCCCCATAAAATAATGGAAGTGCTTCAGGGCGCGCACGGACGGCGGAATTCCTTTAATCAGGCAGGTTTCAGCGCCGGAGTGGCCGCACTGGCGGTCCTTTCTAGCGCCGGAAGCTCTTGCGGCCGGATTCGTAGAGATTGCCGCCATGCGAGTCCATGACCACGATCGCGGGGAAGTCTTCGACCTCGAAACGGTGTACCGCTTCGGGCCCCAGTTCCGGCCAGGCGATGACTTCGGCGCTGCTGACCCTGCCGGCGAGCAGGGCTCCGGCGCCGCCGACCGCGGCGAGATAGACGGCTCCGTTTTCCTCCAGCGCCGCGGCTACTTCCGGGCTCCGGTCTCCCTTGCCGATGAAGGCGCGCACGCCCCGGGCCAGCAGCTGCGGCGTATAGCGGTCGACCCTGGAGCTGGTCGTCGGCCCGGCAGAGCCCGTGGGCTTCCCCGGAGATGCCGGCGTGGGCCCGACGTAATAGATTATCTGGCCTTCAAGCTCAAGCGGCAGATCCCCGCCCCGCTCGATCAGCTCGGTCAGCCGCCGATGGGCGGCGTCGCGGGCGGTGTAGATGGTTCCGGAGATCAGGACTCTGGTACCCGCCCTCAGGACGCGGGCCTCGTCTTCGCTCAGCGGTGGCTGGATTCTTACCGTCTCAGCCATCGCTCTTCTCCCTCAGGAAAATAGCCCAACCGCGTGTGACGCTTGTTTGCTGGCGCGGTTCCCATCACAGGCTTCCCGCCGCGCGGCGCGCCGAGTTGCACTGTATGTTGACCGCCACCGGCAGCGAGGCGATATGGCACGGATATTCCTCTATGGCAACCCCCAGGCAGGTGACCGTGCCCCCGAAGCCGCCCGGCCCGATGCCCAACGCGTTCACCTTATCCAGGATGTCCGCCTCCAGCTGCCTCACCCGCCCGTCGGCATTCGGGGAACCCGCGGGGCGAAGCAGCGCCTGCTTGCTCAAAAGCGCCGCCCTGTCCATGGTGCCGCCGATGCCCACGCCCAGAAAGATCGGCGGGCAGGGATTGGCTCCGGCGCGCTCGACTGTCCCGACAACGAAATCGATGATGCCCTCGATGCCGTCGGCCGGCTTGAGCATGGCCAGCCGGCTCATGTTCTCGCTGCCGCCGCCTTTGGGCAGCACGGTGATGCGAACACCGTCGCCCTCGACCAGCTCGGTGTGCAGCATCGCGGGAGTATTGTCGCCGGAGTTGGTACGGTCGAAGCAGGCGCCGCTGACCACCGATGCCCGCAGGTAACCTTCCGCCTGTGATTCGGCGATGCCGCGGTCGACCGCCGCCGCGAAAGCGCCGCCGGTGAAATGAACGTCCTGGCCCACTTCGGCAAAAACAGCCGCCAGACCGGTGTCCTGGCACAAGGGAACGCGCTCGCTGGCAGCGATCCCGGCATTCTTCAGGAGGGTCTCGATGACGTCGCGCCCCAGTGGAGATTCTTCGCGGGCAAGAGCCGCCTGCAGCGCGGCGATGACGTCGGCAGGCAGTGAAAAGTTTGCTTCCTGATAGAGCCGGGAGACGAGGGCGGTTACCTCGCTGACGTCGATCTCACGCATTGCTGCTCCCGTTGACGCCGTTCTCGCGCACGGCTAGCCCTCTTCGCCGAGCATGCGGCGGGTCGAGGCGGCCACATCTTCAGGCGGCTTGGGGTCACGGGCCACGCCGCTCTCGGCCGCAGCTCCCGCAACGGCGGCGGCGACCGCCGGCGCCACCCGCGGATCGAATGCTTCCGGGATGATGCAACCGGCGCCGAGGCCGTCTCCCACCAGCGCCGCGAGGGCCCTGGCGGCGGCCACCTTCATCTCGAGATTGATGACGCTGGCGCGCACATCGAGGGCGCCCCGGAAGATGCCGGGAAAACCCAGCACGTTATTGACCTGGTTGGGGAAATCGCTGCGGCCGGTGGCGACCACGGCCGCGCCCGCGGCCCGCGCCTCATCGGGCATGATCTCCGGATCGGGATTGGCCATGGCCAGGACGATCGCATCCTTTTCCATCGCCGCCACCATGTCTTTGGTGACCGCGTCCTTGACCGAGACCCCCACGAACAGGGTGGCGCCTTCCATCGCCGCGGCCAGGTCCCCCTGGCGGCAGGCGGTGTTTGTCCAGCCGGATACTTCCTGCTTTACCGGCGTCAGATCGCCGCGGTGGGAGCCGATGATGCCCTTGGTGTCGCAGAGCATGATCTCCCTGACGCCCATCGACTTGAACATGCGGGCGATGGCGATACCGGCGGCGCCGGCGCCGTTGATGACGATCTTCAGATCCTCCAGCTCGCGCCCGGTGACCTTGCAGGAATTCATGGCCGCCGCCAGCACCACCACGGCAGTGCCGTGCTGGTCATCGTGGAAGACCGGGATGTCGCATTCCTCGATCAGCCGGCGCTCGACCTCGAAACAGGTGGGCGCGGAGATATCCTCCAGATTGATGCCGCCGAAGCTTGGCTCCAGGAGCTTGACCGTACGCACGATGTCGTCGGCCTGCTGGCTGGCGATGCAGATGGGAAAAGCGTCGACGGCGCCAAAAGCCTTGAACAGCACCGATTTGCCCTCCATCACCGGCAGCGCCGCCCGGGCGCCGATATTGCCCAGGCCCAGCACCGCAGAACCGTCGCTCACGACCGCAACCGTATTCCAGCGGCCGGTGTAGATGTCCACCAGCGCCGGATCGGCAGCGATGCGCCGGCACGGCTCGGCTACCCCCGGGGTGTAGGCGATCGAAAGCGCGTGCTTGTCGTCCACCGGCACCTTGCTGTCGATCGAGAGCTTCCCCCGCCACCGCTCGTGCAGCGCCAGAGCCTCTTCCTGCAGGGATTTGAAGCGATTGCCACCCGTGGTGGAATTAGTGTCGTTGCCGCTCATGGAATTTATTATATATAGTTGGAAGCATCATGGAGACAGCCGAAGCCAAAAAACAGCTGAAGATCGGCGGCATGGCGCTCGAAAACGGCGTCATGTTCCAGACCCCGCGTCACTGGTCGATGGCCGTCCGCGACCGTGACGGCGGCATCAGCATCGCTTCGGGTGAGAAGATGAGCCTGGGCCTCTCCCGCCTCCGCAGGATTCCCCTGCTCAGGGGGCTTGTCGGCCTGGCTGAGACGGCGATGGTGCTGCCGCAGGCAAGCGTGCATGGCGGCAGGCTGCCGATCATGACCCGCTCGCCGGAGGTCATGGCCTCGATGATCGTCAGCATCATCGGCGCTGTCGCGGTCAAGAACCCCAAGCGCAAGCTTTCCCCCCTCGTCGAGGAAGCGGTCATGGCGGGTCTGGCGGTCCTGCCTTCGCTGGTGGCGCTCCGCCGCTCGCGCGCAACCGAATATCACGCCGCCGAGCACAAATCGATCAATGCCTTCGAAGCCTCCGGTGGGCTCGACGTTGACCAGGCCCGCTCGGCGGACGCCGAGCATCCTCGCTGCGGCTCGAACATCATCGGTCCGGCTGTGGCGCTGATGGCTCTGGGCAATACGCTCTCACAACGGGCTCTGGGCCGGCGCAGCAATGTCGCCCGGCTGAGCGTGAGCGTGCTGAGCCTCTCAGGAGCGGTCGAGCTCATGCAATGGGCCGCCCGCAACCCCTCCAGCCTCTGGTCGAAGCTGCTCACCCGCCCCGGCGGCGAGCTGCAGCATCTGGTCACAACCTCGGAACCCACCGAGGACGAGCTGGCCGTCGGCCTGGCGGCACTCAGGGAACTGCTGCGCCTGGAAGGCGCGCTGGCAACCTAGGGATATTTTTTACGCCTTGCGGGTAGATTAAGGGCAACTCCTGTTTTTCCCTTAGGCAAGGCGGTGCACATGCTAAGCGCTTCGGAAATCTCTTCCCTTCGAAGATTCACCAGTCACGACCAGCTTCCAGTCGTGAGCCTCTATCTCAACGTCGACGGCTCCAGATATCCAACCAGGGCGGACTACGAGACCGAACTCAGCTATCTCATCAGCCAGGCCCGCAAGTCGGCCGCGGACACGCTCGGCCTCAGCCGCGATCAGCAGGCCCGCCTCGACTCCGATCTGTCATCAATAGGCGAATATGTCAACCTGGAGTTCCAGCGCAACGGCACCCGCGGGCTGGTCATCTTCGCCTGCCAGGCGGAAGGCCTGTGGCAGATCAGCCCGCTGAAGATTCCGATGGAGAACAACCTCTACGTTGACTGGAAACCCCAGGTGGCGCCTCTGATCGAAACCCTGTCGGCTTTCTCACATATCTGCGTCCTGTTAACCAGCAAGGAGACCGCCCGTATCTTCAGCGTCTATGCGGGCGAGATCACCGAGCGCACCGAGATCCTCGACCAGGTGCTCAAGCATCACGAGCAGGGGGGCTGGGAGCAGTCCAAGCTGCAGCGGCGGCACGACCTGCAGGTGCGCAACCACCTCAAAAAAGCCTGCGACGCAACGATGGAATATTTCAAGAAGGAGAAGTTCGAGCAACTGGTCGTCGGCACCGCCGGCGAGCTCTGGCCGGACCTCGAGCGGGTGCTGCACCCGTACCTGAAAGAGCGCCTGCTGGGAAGGGTCCCCGTGGACATCGGCGCTTCCGCAGACGAAGTGCTGGCGAAGGTCACGAGCCTGGAAGCGGAGAAGCGGCATCAGGAAGAATCAAGCCTGCTGGATTCGCTGGGCCCGGAACTGAGTTCGGGCAGGATCTACGTCGGCGGGCTCGATGACGTGCTGGCGGTTCTCAATCAACGGCGCGTCGATCTGCTGCTGGTTGAAAACGGCTATGCGGAACCCGGCAGACACTGCCAGGCATGCAACACGCTGGAATTCGGCGAGGAAGTCTGTCCCGTCTGCGGGCGCCAGGCCGAGCATGTCGGCGATGTGGTCGAGGAAGCCAAGGAGCTGGCGGTCAGGCAGGACGCCACGGTCATGACGGTTCCTTCGGGACATCCGGCCATCATCCGGGCCGGGCATATAGCCGCGAGGCTGCGCTACTAGAAAGCCGCTCGGGAATGAGCGGCCGGCGCTAGCGGCCGTTGCTAGCTCTGGCCAAGGACCTCGTTGAAGAATCCGTTCCAGGTCACCCTCTGGGAAGCCATGACCGGCGCCGAAGCCGTTACCTGGACCGGGCCCGCCATCAATCCCGGGAAGGTCGGCGTTGTCTTCTGTCCCGGCGCCAGTGAACCGGAAGCCACCAGGCTGCCGGCGATCCTGATCTCGTAAGTAACAGAGGTTGCTCCCGGATTTGCGACCAGCACCCAGTTGGAGGAGCCGATGCTCTGGTTGTCATACCAGGTCCAGGAATACTGCCCCCGCATCTGCGAATAGCGGTAGCCCGGGACCTCTTCGAACGACGGCCCCCAGACGACCCTCTGCGATGCGATAACAAGGTCCGATGAGATGACCTCCACAGGTCCGCCGACTGAGTTCGGGAATGTCGGCGTCACCTGCTGGCCTGCTCCTACGGTCCCTGCCGCCAGCTGGTGCCCGTCGATCCTGATCTCGTAAGAGGCTGTGCGGGTACCGGGGTTGGCGATCAGAACCCAGTCTTTGGCGCCGGGGCTGGCATTGTCGTACCAGGTCCAGATGTAATGATCGCTGAGCTCCTCGGCCGGGATGCCCGGCACCTCATTAAAAGCTGCGTCATAATTGGATAGCACCCGCTGGCTGGCGATGATCTTGCCGGAGGCGGTGACCTCCACCGGCCCCGCCATCACGCCCGGGAAAGTGTAAGTCGCCTGCTGGCCCGGATTCACGGTTCCGGCGGCAACCTGCCGGCCCCCGATCTTTATCTGGAAGCTGACGGCGCTCGCCCCCGGGTTGCCCACCAGCACCCAGTCCTTGTAACCAGGCGTGGCCATGTCGTACCAGGGCCAGTAGTAATGTGCCGAAAGGGCAGCCTCGTCGATGCCCAGCACTTCCTCCAGCGAGTTGCCTCCCCAGAGGACACGCTGGCTGACCAGCGGCTGACTGGTGGAACCGACTACCACGGGGCCGCCCATGAGGTTGGCGTACCTGGCGGAGAGCACCCCGCCAGCGGGCACCTCGCCCGGGACCCCGGTAAGTGAGGTCAGGCCCTGGGCCTGTCCGCCCACTGAAAGGGCAAAGTGTGAGCTATCCCCGGAAGCAACCGGGTTGGACATCAGAATCCAGTTCTTGCCCCCGATGTTGTCGTACCAGGAAAAATAGCTGCGGTACGGTTTTGAATCAGGAGACTCGGGCACGTACCAGAAATGCGACGGCTGCGGCGTCGCCACTTGTACGCCCAGGCCGTTAACCCTCCAGGCCCTGGGAACCGGGGTCACCGGGACAGCGGTCCACCAACCATAGGGGGCGGTTGCTATATGCGAAAAGACCGTATAGGGATATTCATTGTTGGCGGTCCAGCCGTTGTAGGCCCAGACCGCATAGAACCAGTTCTCGTAGCAGTTCATGTTGTCGTCGCCGATGCTCGGGGTCCAGCTCCATTTGCCGATCAGGATGTCGGCGCCGGCGTTGATGTTGTAGTTGATATCCCACTTGAGTTTGTTGACGTCATAGCTACCGTAAGAAGTGACCTGCATGATGCCGATGCCGCCATCCCCATAACCGCTCATAAGCGGATTGCCGCTGGAATCGAACTGGCGCCAGCCGCTCTCCTGGTAGGCGATGCCGTAGAGGATCTCGGGCGGGATGCCGCGAGCCACGGCGGCGTTGTAGAGAAGGGTCTTGATCTCGGCTTTGGAGGGATTGACGGCGGCTACGACCGGGCCGGTTTCCGTCGAACTGAGCGCATTGCCCGCAAGCAGAAGCAAGCCCAGCACAAAGATGAGAGCCGCTATGGTTATGTTGAGAATTCTTCCGGTCGACACGCGACTTCCCACTTTCTGCTGTTGGGCCCCTAAAAGAGTTGCGACCGTTTAATCGGCACTTCAGCACGATTCCTTATTCTGCGCCCGAATTTTTCACTTTCTCAAGAAAAAGGCTGAATCCTTTAAATCACTATCTAAGTCTTAATCTATAAGATTTCCTATAAAGACTATTGACAGAAATGCAATATCGTCACTAAAATCAAGCCGTATCGCCCGTCAAACCGGCGAATATGAAAGGAGCGTCAACAAATGGCGTTATTATTGAGAATCCCTTCAGGCTTTCAGGCGCACCCGGCGGCGCGAACTCCAGAGGTCAGCGTTCAGCGTAAAGACGGCGTCATTACCTACTACCTGGAAGTCGATGATATAAAACCTGAAGATCTGGAAGTGAGCGTCGGCCCCGCCTTGCTGACCGTGCGCGGCCAATCCAGCCGGGAGAGCACCATAGAGCGTGAAGGCGCCACATGTCGTAGCATTTCTTCCAGCAGGTTTTCCCGGCAGCTGGCCCTGCCCGATAACGTGCGTTGGCAGGACGCGGATGCCTTCTTCGAGGGAGGCCGGCTCGGGGTGAGGGTCCCGGAGGCCGCGCCGGCGCAGCCGCGGCGCATCCCCGTGAGCTTCGCTGACGGCGGCGAGGACGTCAGCTCGGATGGAGGCACGACCGATGGCGCGGACGATGATGCGGACGAGTAATTGCCCTAATTTGCAGGTATTTTTCCTTCCCAAGACGAATCCTTCCAGGGGGGTGAATCGTCTATATTAGTGGAAGGAAAGATAAGGAGTAATGTAAAAACAGGACATGCGAAGAGTGTGTCCGTGAGGCTCGAAGAGGTGAAGCGAATGATCACATTGGTCAGAGTGGAGATTCAGTCCGGAGTCGTTCTTTCCGGGAATCCGGGGGAGCAGTCGGGAACCCGGGTGGAGTAAGGTGGCCCGTCCAGATAATGTCGGCCATCAAGAGCCGGTGCTGTTGGGTTCGAGAGACGCATCAGGCCACCTGCTTTAAACCGGTTAAAGCGGCTTCGGATTTTTTTTGCCTTTTTAGGGACACATTCCTTTTTTGGGGACACATAACTAAATTCAAGGTTTTAGGGACACATAACTAAATTTGTAATTAATGGGACATATACCGGGAAACCGGGCATAAGTATTACATTGGAAATTCAGTAATGTGTCGCCAACCAAAACAAGGAACCAGGAACTAGGAACAAGGAACTCTTTTCATGCAACCAGACAAATACACAATCAAGGCGCAGGAGGCGATATCGGCCGCACAGAAGCGGGCCGAGGCCTCCGGTCAGCAACAGATCGAGCCCGAGCATCTGCTCCTGGCCCTCCTCGAGCAAAGCGAGGGCATCGTCGTCCCTATCCTGCAGAAGCTGGGCGCCGACCCGGCCGCGATCGCAGGCGAGCTTGGCCGGGCCATCGAAGCCATGCCCAAAGTCACAGGCGCTCCGGGACAGCAGGCTTACATCAGCCCGCGGCTCAAGCAGCTGCTGGATAACGCCGGCTCCCTGGCCGACCAGCTCAAGGACGAATATTTAAGCACCGAGCACCTTCTGCTGGCGGCGGCTGACGTGCCGGGCGCTTCGCTGGACATATTGAAGGCAGCGGGCGTCACCAAGGACCGCCTGCTGGCGGCGCTGGCCGAGGTGCGCGGCAGCCAGCGGGTCACCGACCCCAATCCGGAGGCCAAGTTTCAGCCGCTGGAGCAATACGGCCGCGACCTCACCGAGGAAGCGCGCCGCGGCAAGCTCGATCCGGTCATCGGCCGCGATGACGAGATCCGCCGGGTGATACAGGTGCTTTCCCGCCGCACCAAGAACAACCCCGTCCTCATCGGCGACCCCGGCGTCGGCAAGACCGCCATGGTCGAGGGGCTGGCCCAGCGCATCATCGACGGCGACATTCCCGAGGGACTCAAGGACAAGCGCGTTGTGGCGCTGGACATCGGCTCACTGGTCGCCGGCTCCAAGTATCGCGGTGAGTTCGAGGACCGGCTCAAGGCCGTCCTCAAGGAGATCCAGGAATCCGAGGGCAAGATAATCCTTTTCATCGATGAGATGCACACGCTCGTGGGAGCCGGCGCCGCCGAGGGCTCGATCGATGCTTCCAACATGCTCAAACCCATGCTCGCCCGCGGCGAGCTGCGGGCCGTCGGCGCCACGACTCTCGACGAGTACCGCAAGTACGTCGAGAAGGACCCGGCGCTGGAGCGGCGCTTCCAGCCGGTCTTCATCGGCGAGCCCACAGTCGAAGACACCATCGCCATCCTGCGCGGCCTCAAGGAGCGCTATGAAGTGCACCACGGCGTCCGCATCCAGGATGCGGCGCTGGTGGCGGCGGCGGTGCTATCGGACCGCTACATCACCGACCGCTACCTGCCCGACAAGGCCATCGACCTCATCGACGAGGCCAGCTCGCGGCTGCGCATCGAGATCGACTCGCTGCCCACCGAGATCGACGTCATAGAGCGGCGCATCAAGAAGCTGGAGATCGAGGACCGCGCTCTGGCCAAGGAAAAAGACAAGGCCTCAAAAGAGCGGCGCGCCAAACTGCAGGAGGAACTGGCCGAGCTCAAGGAAACCTCGAACCGCATGAAGGCCCACTGGACCAACGAGAAGGATTCCATCCAGAAGATCCGCGCCCTCAAGGAGAAGCTGGAGGAGACCAAGTCCGAGGCCGACCGCGCCGAGCGCGACGGCGACCTGCAGAAGGCCGCCGAGCTGCGCTATGGCAAAACAGTCGACCTGACAAAAAAGATCGAGGAAGAAAACAGACACCTGGCCGAGCTGCAGAAGGATCTGAAGATGCTCAAGGAGGAAGTCGACGAGGAAGACGTTGCCGAAGTCGTCGGCAAATGGACCGGCATCCCGGTATCAAAACTCATGGAGGGCGAGGTCGAGAAGCTCATCCATATGGAAGACCGCCTGCACGAGCGGGTGGTCGGCCAGGACGAAGCCATCGCCGCGGTCTCCAACGCCATGCGCCGCGCCCGCGCCGGCCTCAGCTACGCCAACCGGCCCTACGGCTCATTCATCTTCCTGGGGCCGACCGGCGTCGGCAAGACCGAGCTGGCCAAGGCGCTGGCCGAATTCATGTTCGACGACGAGCATGCCATGGTGCGCATCGACATGTCCGAGTTCCAGGAGAAGCATACAGTCTCACGCCTGATCGGCGCACCGCCGGGCTATGTCGGGTATGAGGAGGGCGGATATCTGACCGAGGCGGTCCGGCGCCGGCCTTATTCGGTGCTGCTGCTCGACGAGATCGAGAAGGCGCATCCGGAAGTGTTCAACGTGCTGCTGCAGATCATGGACGAAGGCAGGCTGACCGACGGCCACGGCCGCACGGTCGACTTCAAGAACGCCGTCATCATCATGACCTCGAACATCGGCAGCCAGTACATCACCGAGCTGGGCGCAGGCGGCGAGGAGGAGATGGACCGCCTGGTAACCGAAGCCATGACCAAGCACTTCAAGCCGGAGTTCCTCAATCGCGTCGACGACATCATCATCTTTCACCGGTTGAGCGAGGCGCAGCTGCGTGAGATCGTCGATATCCAGGTGCGCGGCATCACGGCGCTGCTGGCGGGACGCAACATCGGCATCACCATGACCGATGCCGCCAAGGATTACCTGGCCCGCGAGGGCTACGACCCGGCCTACGGCGCGCGGCCGCTCAAGCGGCTGATCCAGAAGGAGATCCAGGACGTGCTGGCGCTGAAGCTGCTGCAGGGGGAATTCCACGAAGGACAGGTCATCGAAGTGGATGCCGGCAACGGCGGGCTGGCGTTCAAGGCGATCTCGGCGCCGGCACAGGTTGAGGAGATGGAGGAAACGAGAGAGCGGCGATAATCGAATGGGCAGTTCTTTTGGAGGGGCGGCGGCCGATGAAATCGGCCGCCGCCCCTTTTCCGCTTCTCTGCAGGAAAATTGAAGGACATTCCCACTACTATGAAAATAATAATAGACATATAATAGGCATCCACTTAATAACTAAAAAGGGAGCTCAGATGGTCAAGCGGGCGAAGATTGCAATAATTTTGATCGTGCTGACGCTTTTCCCGCTACTGCTATTCCTTTCGGGTTGTGGAAGCAAAGCGGGGCAGGCAGTCGATCCACCCCGGATCGATGATTACAACAAACCCGGGACGGTATATGTCGAGACCACCTGGAAAGCCGACGTCGTTGTTCCCGTCCTGACCTTCGATGAGACGGCCATGGTCAACAAGTTGGCCCCACTGGCCGCAGCCGGCCTGATATCTACAGACCAGGAGATCTCCGACGCCATCATCAACGAATTCCTCACGAATCCGGGCCTGTATCTGGTGCCGACGGCAAGCAGCCAGAAAAAATCAGTTGAGACAAGCGGCTGGGGCAGCGGTTTTATCGTCACCCCCGATGGTTACGCAGTCACCAACGCCCACGTGGTCGTCAAGACCGATGACGAGATCAAACAGTCTCTGGCGGCCTCGGGCATGGCGGACATCATCAAGCAGGATATCGCCGATATCGAGAACGCGCTCAACATCACGATGGGTGACGATGCCTACAACAGCGTCGCCGCGGCCGAAGCGGACATTTACGCTACCTACCTGACCATGAGCAACGAGAACTCCAGCAGCGAGATGTTCCTGGCGGCGCCCGGCGCGCCGGGCGGGCTGGTGAAGGACGGACTGCCCTGCGAGACGGTAAAGATAGGAGAATCGACGCCGGGCAAGGACGTGGCTATTCTCAAGGTGAGCGCCAACAATCTGCCGACGGTGCCGATCGGGGAGGACACGGCCACGAAAGATGGCGAACAGGCGATCGCTTTAGGCTATCCCGATGCGCTGGCCAATCCCGCGCTCAAGCAGTCGCAGGACAACATCAAGCCGTCGCTGACCATCGGCAGCATCAGCGGCCGCAAGACCATGCCGGGCGGCTTCGACGTGCTGCAGACCGATGCCGCCATCACCAATGGCAACAGCGGTGGCCCCCTCTTCAACAATAAGGGCGATGTCATCGGCATAACGACCTTTGGCACCGTCAAGCAGGTCGGTTCCAGCGGCGACCAGGCGCAGGTTCAGGGCTTCAACTTCGCCATGCCGTCAACCATTATCAAGCAGTTCCTGACCGAGTCGAACGTGACCCCGACGCAGGGACAGCTGACCCAGACCTATCGCGAAGGCGTCGACCTCTTCTATGGCGAGCATTACAGCGCCGCCAAGGACAAGTTCAAGCAGGTCTCCGACGCCAACCCCGCCTTCCCGTATATCAGTGACCAGATAGCGGCCAGCACCGACAAGATCAACGCCGGGCTGGACAAGTCGACCTTCCCGGTGCCGATGTGGCTGATCGTACTGATCGTGATCCTGGTCATCGGAACCGCCGGCGCCCTGTACATGTTCGTGATAAAGAAGAAGCCGCAGGCTGTAACCGCCGGCGGTCCGGCGGCTACGACCACTCCCGCAGCGGCGGCGGCGCCGGTGCAGACTCCGCCGGTGCAAAAAGCCGAGCCAGTGGCACCGTCACAGCCGGCAGAGCCGGTCGAGCCAGTGGCCCCATCAGAGCCGGCCGCGCCAACCGAGCCCGCAGCCCCGGCAGAGCCGGTCGAGAAAGCCGAGCCCGCGGCGGCGGCGCCTGAGGCGGCAGCGGAGCCGGCCGGGGAACCGCAGGAAGAGAATCCGCGCTTCTGCGCCTACTGCGGCCATGGCATCCCTGAGGACGCCAAATTCTGCCCCAACTGCTCCAAACCGGTTAAGCACTAGGTACGAAATGAAATAGCGCCGGGTGGATACAAAGTGAAATGGCGCCGGGTAGATATATAGTACGGACGATCAGGGGCGGCCCGCATTCGCGGGCCGCCCCTTTAATCTTTCAGATCATGTTCAGCCTCGGCCGGGTATCAATCGCTGCCGGCTGCGCTTCAGATCCCTTCAGTTATTTCATCCCCAGCTGACTACCGCCTGATGGATGAACTCCACGGCGATCGCCGCCAGCAGTATCCCCATCACGCGTGTGAGCAGATCGATGCCGGTATCCTTGAGCAACCTGACCAGGCTTCCGGCCGCAAGCAGCGCCGCCAGGACCACGGCCAGCGCCGCGAGGATGCCGCCGGCGACCAGCGCCATGCCGCTCACCGAGCCTGCGTCATTCATCAGCAGCATCGCGGCCACGACCGCCCCGGGGCCTGCCAGCAGCGGCGTGCCCAGCGGCACCAGCGCCACATTGACGCCCCGGGCCTGATTGCCGGCGTCTACCTTCCCCTTCATCATGTCCAGCGCCACGATGCCCAGCAGGATGCCGCCGGCGACTGTCAGGCTCTGCATCGATATTCCCAGGTAATCGAGCACATACCTGCCGAAAAAGGCGAAGACGAAAATCACGACTGCCGCCGCCAGCACCGCCTGCAGGGCAAATCGCCTGCGTCTGCCCGGGCTCTCGCCGCCGGTAAGTACCAGGAAAACCGGCGTATTCCCGACAGGATCGATGATCACGACCAGGGTGATGAAGGCGGTTACCAGCAATTTCCAGTCCATTTTGCTCCATTTCCGCGGGACGCCGGCATGCCGGACAGCCAAAATCCCAGATTGATATTAGCTTTGATTCGAAATTCTGATAGGCTAGCGCATGCTTCTCTTCGCTTCGCCGTACTTCCCGAGTTCTAGCGGCATACCCCTTCCCCTTCAAAGTGAAACCCGACAGGGGCCAAGAGACAATTGTCACAATATAACTTGCATACCCTTTTTGGGGATGCTATAGTCGCACTTCGGCCGGGGTCCAGAACCCGTTGGTCAGTGAAAAAGTGGGGAAAATAGCGGAATTTGCAACATTTTCTGGTAACCACGGCCCTTTTTTGCGGGCATTTTTGGCTCAGCAGTGGGGATTCGAGCCAGATGGGTGTACTGTAAGCAAATATTGGAGGACGTTATCCACGCGGGCTCTACCAAAAAGACTGACAAACACAAAACTTCATTTCTGCCAAAATTAATATTTTTACTTCCCGTTCTCATCATCCCGCTTCTCGCTATTCCTTCCGCTTTGGCGACTCCCTCTGAGTTGGACTCTGCCAACCAGCAGGTCGGCGACCTGCAGGCGCGGTCACAGGAAATCGATGCGAACTACCAGCAGGCTGTCTCCGACCTTGTGGCCGTAGACAGCGAGGTGTCCCGTTACAGCAACGAGATCACCGATACCGGTACGCGCCTCGACGAGATCAGGGCTTCCATCGCAGTAGAGCAGCAGCACCTCAATGAATATCAGGCTGAGCTGGCCAGTCGCCAAGACGCCCTGGAGAAGCGGCTCAAGGGCACGTACAAGAGCAACGACGTCGGCTATCTGGAGGTTGTCATGGGCGCCGGCGATTTCTCCGACTTCCTCAACCGCGTCGACATGATCAATTACATCGCTGACGAGGACCGCACTCTCATCAGCTCCTTCCAGGACGCCAAGAACGGCGTCGAGGAAAAGATCGCCAGCCTCTCCGACAAACAGAACCAGCTCGCCGGCACCATCGAACAGCTCAACACCGCCGAGTCCAACCTGGTCGCCGCCAAAGGCCACCAGCAGGAGACAGTCGATTCCCTCAAGAGCCAGAAATTAGCCACTGACGGCCAGCTGGCTTCGGCGCAGGCCGAAGCGGCAACCATCGAGGCCCGCATGAACGAGATCCAGCAGCAAGTGACGTCGTCTCCGGGGTCTGATGGCGGCGGCGGTTACGATAACTCGCCTCCCCCGGCCGGCGGATCGAGCTATACCATGGAAGCAACCTCTTATTGCCTGGAAGGCACCACGGCCACGGGCATGCGCGTCGGGCACGGCGTCATCGCGGTTGACCCGAGTGTGATTCCGCTGGGCAGCCGTGTGCATGTCTCCGGATACGGCGACGCCATCGCCGCCGACACCGGCGGCGCCATCCAGGGCAACCGCATCGATGTCTGGCTTCCCTGCGGCGAAGCATATGCCTGGGGTGTGCGGACCGTGACGGTCACGGTCTACTAGAAGCGGAACAATTTCTTCCAGTACTTTTCTTTTCCTCTGCAACGAATTAATATATGAGCATGGGTTCATCTATTCATAGTTCAGGGAAGAAACCGCTCTCCCGGCAACAGCGCCCGGAAACGGAGTACGTCTGCGATGTCGAGTGCATCCATCCCGACCTGGTCGAGAAGCTCGAGAAGAACGCCATCGACTGGAATGCCGCCGTCGAGCTCTCCCAGATATTCAAGGTCATGGGCGATCCATCGCGGCTGAGGATCATATCGCTTTTGGGGGAAGGAGAGCTCTGCGTCTGCGACATCGCCTCGGCTCTCAACATGACCCAGTCGGCGGTCTCGCACCAGATGCGAGTGCTCAGGACCTCGCGGCTGGTCCGGTATCGCCGCGAAGGGCGGGTCTCCTGGTACTCTCTCGACGACGACCATGTCCTCAAGCTCTTCACCCAGGGACTGGACCACCTGAAGCACACGTCCGGCGAGGAGGACTGACCGTGCACGTACACGCCTCCGACCGGTCCGAGGGCGGTTCCGCCAGCATCAAGCGCGGCCTGGCTGCGGGAATCGGGCTCAACCTGCTGATCGTCATAATCGAGGTGGCTGCCGGACTCGTGGCCGGAAGCCTGGGGCTCATCAGCGACGCCGTCCACAACTTCACCGACATGGCGGCCCTGGGCATCACCTGGTTCGCCCTGGTGCAGGCCCGCAAGCCTCCGACGGCCGAGAAGACCTTCGGTTACCACCGGACCGGCATCCTCACCGCCCTCATCAATTCGCTGGTGATGGTCGCGGTGACCGTCTGGATTTTTTACGAGGCTTACCATCGTTTTTTAAATCCTCAGCCGGTCGGCGGAGCCCTGGTGATTATTACGGCTACGCTGGCTCTTTGTGCTAATCTGGTTATAGTCTGGACCCTGCGGAACCGGGCGCATGGCGATATAAATATCCGCAGCGCCATCCTGCATCTTCTAGGCGATGCGGCCGCCTCGGCGGCAGTGGTCGTTGCAGGATTCGTTATTCTCGCGACGGGCTGGTATCCGGTGGATCCGCTGGTGAGCGCCCTGCTGGGACTGGCTATTTTATGGGGCGCATGGCAAATTATTAAGGAGACGCTGGAAATCTTCCTCGAAAGTTCCCCGCGCAGTATCAACGTCGATCGGGTGATAGAGGAAATGAAACAGGAGGACGGCGTAAGGGATGTCCACGATATGCATATCTGGACACTCGGGTCAGAGATATATGCCCTGAGCTGCCATGTCATGGTTGACGACGTCAAGATAAGTGAGGGCGGGCGCATCCTGGCAGACCTGAGAATGAAACTGGCTCGCGATTTCGGAATAATCCACTCGACTCTCGAACTCGAATGCGACCGTTGCGATATCTCCGGGCCGTACTGCAATCTGAATCATGAACATTAGACGGACTCAACGAAGGTGGTGAAAATTGGCTAAGAAGAAAAGCAAGCCCGTTAAGAAGAGCGGCATGTCAAATACAACCTGGATCGGCGTCGCCGCCGGGCTGATATTTGCCGTGGGCATCGTCGGCGGCGTGCTCGGCTGGGTGATGACCAAGGGTGGGGATACCGCGTCTGCGGCTCCCAAGCCACCGGATTTCGCCTATGCATCGACCGCCCCCAAGGGCGCGGCTGAAGCCTACCAGTTCGCCATCGACAACCCTGACGTCCTAAAGCAGATTCCCTGCTATTGCGGCTGCGGTCAGGAAGCGAACCACAAGGACAATCTTGACTGCTATATCAAGTCCCGCGACGGCAACGATATCGCTTTCGACAAGCACGGCGCCGGCTGAGACATATGAGTGGATATCACTCTGGCCGTGAGCCGGGGACAAAAACAGGGCTTGTCACTCAAGGACATAAGGGCAAAGATAGATGCCGAGTACATGGCACGGGGTCTGACGCCGACCCCGACGCCCCCGATTCAGTAATCACCTGCTTTACCCAAATGAAAAGGCGCACCCAGGTGCGCCTTTTTTTATTCCCCGATCAATTTGAGAAATTCCTCTTCCGAGATGATGGTTTTTTTGAGCTGCTGCGCCTTCTCCATCTTCGTGCCCGGATTTTCACCGGTGACGACGTAGTCGGTCCCCTTCCCCACCGAGCCCGAGACCATGCCGCCCAGCGCCTCGATCTTTTCCTTGGCCTCGGAACGTCCCATTGAGCCCAGAGTGCCGGTGAGCACGAATGTCTTTCCCGTGAGCGGACCCGTTGCGGCCGCGGCCGCAGCTTCCGCCTCGAGCCGGAACTGCAGGCCGGCGTTCCGCAGCCGCTGGACCGTCTCGCGGTTGTGCGGCTCGTCGAAGTATTCGCGCACCGCCTCAGCGATAATGGGGCCGATGCCCTCGACCTCGGCGATCTCGTCCCGCGATGCGTTCATCAGCGAATCGATGTCACGGAAATGGCGAGCCAGCAGGGTGGCGTTGGTGGAGCCGACATGGCGGATGCCCAGGGCGAAGAGGACTCGGGAAAACGGTCTCGACTTGCTTTTCTTTAGCTTGTCGAAGATGTTGCTAACGCTCTTTTCCTGCAACCTGTGGATGACAGTGTTGCCTTTCTGGTTAACAGAGCGCGATGTTTCCAGTCCGGTCAAGTCTTTTGGGTCCAGATAGTAAAGGTCGGCCATGTTCTTGATCAGACCCAGGCCGAAGAGGCGTTCGACCAGCCGTTCGCCGACGCCCTCGATGTCCATGGCGCCCTTGCTGACGAAGTGCTTGATGCTTTCGACTATCTGTGATGGGCAGGACTTGTTGGGGCAGCGGACCACGACCTCGCCTTCGGGGCGCACCGTGTGCGAGCCGCAGGACGGGCAGAGGTCGGGCATGCGGTATTCCTTCTCGGCGCCGGTTCGCTTCTGAGTGACTGGACCGACGATCTGTGGTATGACATCGCCGGCGCGCTGGACCACGACCCAGTCGCCCTCACGGATGTCCTTGCGCTGGATGTCTTCCTCATTGTGGAGCGTGGCGTGTGTGATGGTGACGCCGCCGACCTCCACCGGATCCATGACCGCATAGGGATTTAGCGCGCCGGTACGGCCGACGTTCACTTCTATCTTCAGCAGGTGGGTGACGGCGGTGCTGGGGGCGAATTTGAAGGCGACCGCCCAGCGGGGAGCGCGGCCTACCACGCCGAGCGCTTCCTGCATGGCGTACGAGTCCACCTTGACCACGGCGCCATCGATGTCATAGTCGAGTTCGCTGCGTCTTTCTTCCCAGGCCAGGCAGGCTTTCATGGCCTCACTGAAATCTTCGTGGCGCTTGACCATCGGATTCACCTTGAAGCCATGATCGGTCAGCCACTTCAGCGCCTGCCAGTGCGATTCCAGCTCCAGCCCTTCCGTGTAGCCCACCTGGTAGCACCAGATGCTCAGGGGACGTTTGGCGGCCACGCGCGGATCGAGCTGCCGGATCGAGCCGGCGGCGGCGTTGCGGGGGTTGGCGAAGGTTGGCTCGCCGGCGGCGGCGCGCTCCTCGTTAAAGCGCTCGAAGGCGGCCAGCGGCAGGTAGACCTCACCCCGGACTTCGACTACCGCCGGCGGTTGCTCGCCGGGCTTTAACCGCAGGCCCAGGGGAATGGCGCGGATGGTGCGCAGGTTGGCGGTGACATCCTCGCCGACCTCGCCGTTGCCGCGGGTGGCGCCGCGCGCGAGCCTTCCCTTCTCGTAGATCAGGGATATCGCAAGCCCGTCGATCTTGGGCTCGGTGACATAGGCGGCGGCTTCAGGGTCGAGGCCGCGGTCGATCAGGACCCGGCTCACCCGGCCGTGCCAGTCTGCCAGCTCGTCCTCATTACGGGCGTTTGCCAGCGACAGCATCTGCTGGGGATGGCGAATCTGGGTGAACCCCTGCAGCGGCTCGGCGCCGACGCGCTGGGTGGGGGAATCGGGAGATTGCAGTTGCGGATTCTCGGCTTCGAGCTGCTGGAGCTCGGCAAAGAGGCGGTCGTACTCGGCGTCGCTGACCTCAGGCTGATCGAGCACATAATAGAGGTAATTGTGGTGCTCCAGTTGCCGGCGGAGCTCCTCGACCCGTTTTTTGATTTCCGGTGGCGTCGCCATCATCAGAGGTTATTCTATCCTATGGGAATGAGACGGACACGTGGCGCCCGGCAGGAATCTGGTAATGCGGAAGTTTTGTTATGTGTCCCTTGTGCCACTAATTTAGTTATGTGTCCCTGAAATTAGCCTGAAATTAGCGGGTGAAGTAGCCGCCCCGGGCGCAGGCGCGGCAAAGGACGGCGCCGCCGCTTGTTACCTCGCGCATGTCGACCACGTAGTCGCCGCATTTGGAGCAGACGACACGGGAGACGGGGCTGCCTGGCATGTCCTCCGCCGGCGTCGTCACCTTCACCTCTTCAAAACTGAGCAGCTCTTCATCGGGGATGATCCGGTACGCCTGCCGCTGCTGTTCATATTTTTCCTTGACGTCCGGCGCGTATTTGGGCGCCAGAGCCCGGGCCTCCTCACGGGCGGCCACTCGCACGGCTTTGCCGGTCTTGAGATTGACGAAAGTGGCCGCCATGATGCCGTAGTCGACGATCTTCAGCGTCCGCTTGCCAACACGGCAGCCGGTCACGATCATGATGGCGTCAGCGGCGCAGCGGTCGATTTCCACATAGACCATGATGTTCTTGCGCCATCGGTCGGAGAGCGGATCGTCGATGCCGACGCGCTCGAGCCCGGCCCGGGCCAGCCTCACACCCAGCGTCTGACCGGGACAGTCGCTACCGTGGAAGGCAGCCGATTCTTCAATATGTTCCTCGAGTGTTTTCATGAATGGAAGACGCGGACGGCGGGTGCGGGCCTCATGCTCCGCAGGAGCGGATCGACCCGCTCATCAGGCCGACTTGCCGAAGGGACAGACCGGGAAGCGGCACTCCTCGCAATCGAGGCAGAGGCCGCCGTGACCGAGACGGGCGATATCGGCGCTGGTGATCTCCTCGCCGGCGAGCACCCGTGGCAGGATCAGGTCGAAGATGGTGCGGGCATGATGGATGCCGCAGGCCGGCACTCCCAGCACCGGCGTGCCGTCCTCGAAGTAGCTGACCATGAACATGGCGCCCGGCAGCACCGCGGAGCCGTAAGCCGCGATCTCCGCTCCCGCTTCGCGCGCAGCCAGCGGCGTCAGGTCGTCGGGATCGACCGACATGCCGCCGGTCATGATGATCAGGTCCGCCTGCTCGCGGGCTGCCAGCAGCGCCTGGCGGATGGCCTGCATGTTGTCCGGGCACTTGGTGACGTTGTCCACACTGCAGCCGAGAGCTTCCACCTTGCCGCGGATGATCGGCTCGAAGGCGTCCTTGATACGGCCTTTATAGACCTCGTTGCCGGTGATGATGATGGCTACCCGCGCCGGCCTCAGCGGCAGCACTGAGACAATCCCGCCCCGGCCCCCGGCTATCGCCACGGCCTGCTCGACGAACTGCTTCTCGACCACCAGCGGGATCGCCCTGGTGCCGGCGATGATGTCCCCGGCCTGGACGACGGTGTTGGTATGGCGGGTGGCGCACATGACCTCTTCCACCAGGTTGAAACGCTCCAGCGCCGCGGCGTCGATTTTCAGCAGGCCGGTGACGCCGGCGAGTAGATTGATCCTGCCTTCGCGCGGCTCCGGCATATACTCGGCGTTCTCGCCGGCCAGCGCCGCGGCCATGAGCAGCACGGCGTCATCCTCGTGCAACTGGCTCTCGGAGATGTCCAGGACGTAGATGTTCTCCTTGCCCAGATCAAGCAGCCTGGGGACGTCGGCCTCGGTGATCACGTGGCCGCGGCGGAAGGCGCTGCCTTTGGAATGCTTCACGGCGTTGATCTCGGTGATGTCATGCCCGAGGGTCATGCCGACGGCCTCGCGCACCGGTACGGTTATCTGATCGGGTTCACACATTGCTTCCTTCCTTATAATTCGAGCCGATACTTCCCGCAAAAAAAACCGGTATCATTCTTTACTATTCTATCCGATTCCGATCAATTCTCTTACCCGGCCATCCGCCGGATTTTTCCGGATTTCCAGAGGAGAACCCTGCTGGACGACTTTCCCGCCAGAATAGACAATGACTTTGTCCGCCAGGTTATCCACTTCAGAATAATCGTGGGTGACCAGGATTACGGGAATGGAAAACTCCGACCGGATATCCCTGATTATATTCTGCATCCTTGCGCGGAACGGCCGGTCCAGGGCCGAAAATGGCTCATCCAGCATCAGCAGTTCCGGTCTTCCGATCAAGGCGCGCGCCAGAGCCACCCTCTGCTTCTGGCCTCCGGAGATCTCACGGGGACGGGCTCCTTCGAGACCGCCGAGCCGGAAGATGTCGATCATCTCATCGACCCGGGCTATCCGCTCCGACGCGTTCGGGCGGGTCAATCCATAAGCTATGTTCTCTTTCACGGTCATGTGAGGAAAAAGGGCTGAATCCTGGAACACGTAACCAGTCCGGCGCCGCCCCGGCTTGACATCAAGTCCTGAACCGCTGTCAAAATACTGCCTGCCGTTAATCTCGATATATCCTTCGTCCGGTCTCATCAGGCCGGCTATCAGCTGGAGTGTCATGGTCTTTCCCGATCCGGAAAATCCGAACAGGGTCACAAGCTCGTCGCCGACCTCCCACCTCACGTCAAGCGTGAATCCCGGTACCGCTTTTAAGAGTCTGATCCGGCTGCTCACAGGCTTGTCCGCCCGTTGAATCTGATGGCGGTATAAAGAACAGCCCCGGACATCAGCGTCAGGAGCAAGACCGTGCCGTTGGCCGCGGACCAGTCGCCGCTGCTGGCGCTGGCGTATATGGCCAGGGGCGCCGTATCGGTCTTTCCGGGGATATTCCCCGCCAGCATCAGGGTGGCGCCGAACTCCCCCACCGCCCTGGCGAAGGCCAGAGAAGCCCCGGCGACTAGGCCTTTGCGGGTAAGGGGCAGAATGACCCTGAAAAGAGTTACGGCTTCCGAATGGCCCAGGGTGAAGGAAGCATCGATAAGCTGGCGCTCCACCGATTCGAACGAAGCGCGCGCGGTCTTCACCATCAACGGCAGCGCCACCACGAACGACGCCAGCACCGCCGCCTGCCAGGTAAACATGATCGTCCATCCGGTAAGCTTGAATACCGGGCCGCCGACGGGGCCGTTGCGCCCGAACAGGATGACAAGATAGTAGCCGGTGACCGTAGGCGGCAAAACCAGCGGCAGGGTCAGGACGATATCCAGAAGGTTCTTTCCCCTGAAGTTCTTTTCCGCCAGGACCCAGGCAAAGAATATCCCTATGGGAACGACCAGACAGGTCGCGGCAATGGCTACCTGCAGTGAAAGCCTGATCGGGAAGAAGGCGGAGCTATCCACTGCCGTTCACCCTGAAGCCGTACCTTTCAAAAACGGGCCGGCTCTCTTTGGAGGAAACATAATCAAGGAACTGCCTTGAAAGCTGCTCGTCCGGGGAACCGGTGATTACCGCCATGGGATATTCGATCGGCTGATGGCTTTCGGCAGGCGCTGTCAAAACGATCCTGACGTCGTTCGCCCTGGTTTTTGCATCCGTGGCGTAGACGAATCCCGCGTCCACTTCACCCCGGGCGACATAATCCAGCACCTGGCGCACATTCTCGCCATAAACCAGCTTTGGCTGGAGGTTGTCCCACAGGTCGAAATATGTCAGAACGTCCCGGGCATACCTGCCGGCGGGTACGGTCGCCGGATCGCCGACTCCGATCTTCCCGACCTGGCCCAGGCTGAGATCGCTAAAGGAACCTATCTTTGTGCTCTCCGCGGCGGGGGCCACCAGCACGAGATCGTTGCCTGCCGGCCTGATCAGAGTGTCTTTTATGATCATGCCCTTTTGATCGAGGTCGCCGGTCTCCCTGGCCGAAGCGGCGGCAAAGACGTCCACCGGAGCCCCTGCGGCTATCTGCTTTTCCAGATCTCCAGACGATCCAAAGTTGAAATTGATGTTCACGCCGGGATGCTGACCTTCAAAATCTTTACCTATTTCGTTGAAAGCGTCCGACAGGCTGCTGGCGGCGGACACGGTGAGCTCCCGGCCCGGCAAGCCGGGCGGCTCAGAGCCGGAGCCTTCGCAGGCGCCGATCCACAGAACCAATGCGGCCGCCAGAATCAGATATAGAACCAGCTTCCTGATATTGTCTCCTCCAGGTTATGATCCAGAGTCCGTTATGTCGAAATTGCATAACGAACCGGAAAAAAATTTATTTCTTGCCGCCGCCCTTGAATAGTTCATCGAACCGTTTGTCGACGATGCGGTCAACACCCCGCTCCAGGCGCTCGAACTTTACCAGCAGCTCCGCCGCCGCTTCCGTCAGGCGGGCGCCACCGCCGTTGACTCCGCCTTTCCTGGTTTCCACCAGGGCCAGGCCCGTGCGCTCCTCCATGGCCTTGATATAACCCCAGGCGCGCCGGTAGGGAATGCCCATCTCCCGCGCCGCCATATTGATGGAACCGTGCTTTTCAATTGCTTTAAACAGCATTTCCCGTCCCTTGCTGAAGACGGGCTTGCCGCCTGCCTCGATCCATATCTTGGAGCGGATCTCGAGCCTGCCCGGCTTTTTTCGCAAAGTCAGGCCTTCTCGATCTTGACCGCGCAGACCTTGTACTCGGCGGTCTTGGAGATGGGATCGTAGGCTGAATTGGTCAGCTCGTTGACGGCGGATTCCCAGTAATGGAACGTCATGAACAGGATGCCCGGCGGCACCTTGTCGGTGATCGTCACCCGGCTGACGACCGACCCGCGCCGGGAACTGACCCGGACCTCTTCTTCTTCGGCAACGCCGATGGCGGCAGCGTCCACAGGATTGATCTCCGCCAGCTCGTAAGGCCTCATCGAATCGAGTATCTCCGATTGCCTGGTTGACACGTTGTAATGATAGAGCATGCGTCCTGTGGTCAGCAGGATCGGATATTCATCGTTGGTCAGCTCCGCCGGCTCTTCGTGTATAAGCCCCTGCAGGAGCCCCTTCCCCCTGGGAAAGCAGTTCTCATGCAGGTAGGGCGTGCCCGGATGCGAGATGTCGGGGCAGGGCCACTGCAGCCCGACGATATCGAGGCGGTCGTAGGTGATGCCGGCGTAAGCGGGGATCAGCGGCCGGATCTCCTCGAAGATCTCCTCGGGTGAATCGTACTGCATCTCGTATCCCATGCGCCTGGAGAGGTCACAGATGATCTCCCAGTCGGCGCGCGCCTCTCCTGGCGGCTCGACCGCCTTGCGCACACGCTGCACGCGGCGCTCGGTGTTGGTGAAGGTGCCGTCCTTCTCAGCATAAAGGGCCGCCGGCAGGACAACGTCGGCGTATTTTGCCGTCTCGGTCATGAAGATGTCCTGGACCACCAGGAACTCGAGCGCGTCGATGGCCTTGCGTGAATGGTTGGCGTCGGGGTCGGTCATGATCGGGTCTTCACCCATGATGTACATCGCCTTGAGGTCGCCGTCGAGGATCGAGTCGAACATCTCCGGGATGCGCAGGCCCGACTGATCGCGCAGCTCGACGCCCCAGGCCTTCTCGAAACGGACGACGTTCTCCTGGGCATTCACGTTCATGTAACCGGGGAACAGATTGGGTAGTGCGCCCATGTCGCAGGCGCCCTGGACGTTGTTCTGGCCCCTTAAGGGATTGACCCCGGCGTGCTCGACGCCGACGTGGCCGGTGACCATGGCCAGGTTGGCCAGGTTCATGACATTGGCGGTGCCGGTGGTGTGCTCGGTTATGCCCAGGGTGTAGAAGATGCCGGCCCTGGGAGTGTGGGCGTAGATATCGGCGGCGGCGCTGAGTTTTTCTTCCGGGATGCCGGTGATCCCGCTGACGACATCGGGCGTGTAATCCTTGACGACTTTCCACATGGCGTCGTAGCCCTCACAGCGTTCCTCGATGAACCGCTCATCCGCCCAGCCCTGGTTGATGATGATATTGATAAGGCCGTTGACGAGTGCCATGTCCGTGCCCGGCTTCAATCGCAGCCAGAGCTCGGCATAATCGACCAGCTCGATATGCCTGGGATCGGCGACGATGACGCGGGCGCCGCGGCGGGCGGCGCGCTTCATCTTGCCGCCGATGATCGGATGCGCCTCTGTGGCGTTGGAGCCGATGATGAAGAGCGCATCGTAGAATCCCACCTCGCTGATGGAATTCGTCATGGCGCCGCTTCCGAAGGAGATGGCCAGACCGGCCACCGTGGGAGCGTGTCAGGTGCGGGCACAGTGATCAACGTTGTTAGTGCCCATCACCGCCCTCGTGAACTTCTGCATCAACCAGTTCTCCTCGTTGGTGCAGCGCGCCGAGCTCAGCGTAGCCAGGGCGTCGGCGCCGTCCCTCTGTTTGATTTCCATGAATTTTGAAGCCACCAGGTCGAGCGCTTCGTCCCAGGTCGCCTCCTCGAACCCGCCGTTGCGTTTGATCAGCGGCGTCGTCAGGCGATCGGGGCTGTTTATCAGGTCGGTGTGGTAGCGTCCCTTGACGCAGAGAGCCCGGCGGTTGACCGGAGCCTCGGCGATGGTGGTGACGCCGACGACCTTCCCGTCTTTTACATTGAGGTCGAAGTTGCAACCGGTGCCGCACAGCGGGCAGGTCGTCGTCACCCTGGTCAGCTCCCACTCGCGCGTATTCTTGAGCTGCGCATTGACAAGAGCGCCGGTCGGGCAGGCGTCGACGCACGAGGCGCACGAAGTGCACCCCGATTCACGGTAGGTGGCGCCGCGTAATGCCGGGTACTGGTCCTTGTCGACCGTGTAGACATGGTTCATCTCGAACTCGTCGCAGACGCGGACGCAGGTATGGCAGCGGATACAGCGCTTGCGGTCCAGCTGCAGGATCGGCGAGCCGTCGAACAGGGGGAACTGGCCCTCTCCTCTGAATTCTTTCGTCCCGGCCCCGTAGCGGATGGACAGGCGCCTGAGTTCGCAGTCCGCGACCGCGTGGCAGGTGCACTGCAGGCACCGGGCGGCCTCGGCCCGGGCGTCGGCTTCTTCGTAACCGAGCTCGATCTCGTTAAAGTTTTTGCGTTCGGGAACGGCGAGCTCGGGCATGTGATGACGCTCGTCTTCCACGAGCGGCTTGGCGCCGATGTCGAACATCCTCGGACGGCGCGGCTTGAGTCCGGCCGCCGGCGAGAGGCAGACTTCCTTGGGGTCCTGGCCGGTGACATATGCATCGATGGCGACCGCTGCGCGGCGTCCGGCGGCAATGGCCTCGACCACGGTGGCGGGGCCGGTCTCGCAGTCGCCGCCGGCGAAGATGCCGTCGACGGTCGTGGCCAGCGTGTGCTTGTTGGCCTCGATGGTGTCCCACTTGCTCAGTGCCAGGCAGGTCTCCAGTCCTTCGCGGTCGACCTGCTGGCCGATAGCCAGGATTACGGTGTCGGCCTCGATGGTAAAATCGGAGCCGGCGACGGGCTCGGGGCGGCGGCGGCCGCTCTCGTCGGGCTCGCCCAGCTCCATCTTCTGACAGACGACGCCGGTGACGCGGCCCCCTTCCCTGACTATGGATACGGGCGAAGTCAGCAGCGACAGACTGGCGCCCTCGTTTTCGGCCTCATTGACTTCTTCCGCGGTGGCCGGCATCTCCTCACGGGAACGGCGGTAAACGACCGTCACCTCGCCGGCTCCTAGCCGCAGCGCCGACCGGGCCGCGTCCATGGCGGTGAAGCCGCCACCGATCACGAGCGTCTTGCCGAGGGGAGTTTCCCAGTCGCCGGCGTTGCTTTGCGCCAGGAAATCGACTGCGGAGTAAACGCCATCGCCTTCGGCGTTCTCGATGCGGCCGGTGGAACCCTGCTGGGCGCCAATGGCCAGATAGATGGCGGCATAACCCTCCGACCTGAGCTTGTCGAGGGTGAAATCCCTGCCGAGGCGGCTATTCAGCCTCAGCTCGACTCCCAGCCCCAGGATGGAATCAACCTCCTCCTGGATCACCTCGCGGGGCAGGCGGAAGGGCGGAATGCCGGTCAGCATCATGCCGCCGGCTTTGGAATTGGCTTCAAAGATCGTCACCTGATGTCCGCTCAGCGACAGATAGTAAGCGGCTGAAAGACCGCTGGGGCCGGCGCCGATGACCGCCACCTTCTTGCCGCTCGGCGGCGCCATCTCTTCATCGACCAGGGCCGCATCGGCCTGGGCCCGGTCGCCGGCGAAACGCTTCAGCTGGCAGATCGCCACGGGCTCGGTGTCTACCTGGGTGCGGCGGCAGGCGCTCTCGCAGGGGCGCGGGCAGATGCGGCCGATGATGCGCGGCAGCGGCAGGCGCTTCTTGACGATCCTGATGGCTTCGGCGTCGTCTCCACGAGCGATCGCGCCGACGTAGGCGGGGATATCGATGCGCGCCGGACAGGCGTTATGGCACGGCGGTTCGCAATAGGCGTTATGGGTGGTCAGGTATTCATTGAGTCTCTGCCGGCGGATGTCGGCGATCTCGGGCGATTCGCTGATGACCTCCATGCCGTCGACCACGGGCGTCTGGCAGGAGTTGACGATGCCGTTGCCGACGACCTCGACCACGCAGAGGCCGCAGCGGCCCGAGGGAGCGATGCGGAAGTCGCTGCACATCGTGGGAATCTCGATGCCATTCGCCTGCGCGGCCTCAAGGATGGTCATGCGGGGGTTCACCTGCAGATAACGGCCGTCAATGAAGAACCTGACCAGCGGCCCGCTCTCTGCGATTATCTCGTGATGAGGAAGATCGGCCATTTTTGCCCTTTCTAACCAAAAGTCAGGTCCGGTGGAAGGCTCCGGAGATGAAAAAACACCCAAGCCGTCCAAATTTTCTGGAGGGCCCAGGCGTCCGGCCAATCGGCTGGTTTTTCAAGCCAGCAGAGATGCTCCCGAGTGGTTATCCACTGAACGCCAGTCACATCTCGTGCCAGCAACAATATCAGATAGATTTATGCAAAGGCAAGTAAAATAATCGCCTGCGGCGGAGTTAACAATCCGCTGCTAGCAGGCAGGATCCAGCGTCAGCGGGCACACTCGCCGCCAATGCCCGTAAGCGTCTCCAGGGCATGCCCCAGCGCCGGCCCCACCACGGCGAAGGCCTCCCGGCAGGCCTTGGGGCTTCCGGGGAAATTTATGATCAGGGTGGCGCCGCGGATCCCGCTCACAGCCCGTGAAAGCATCGCATTGGCAGTGATGCCCAGCGAGGCCGCCCTGAGCGCCTCGGCAAAACCGGGGGCCTGCCGTTCGATGACATCGAGCGTCGCCTCCGGTGTGACATCGCGGGGCGAGAGTCCGGTGCCACCCGTGGTGATGACCAGGTCGACCGCATCCGGACCGGTACAAAGCTCATCGAGCATGGCGGCTATCTCACGGCGCTCGTCGGACACCAGCCGGCGTTCCACCGGAGTGACTGCCCCCGCCTCGGCTAGCAGGTCCCCCAGGATGGAGCCGCTCTCGTCGATACGCTCCCCCCGGGAGCAACTGTCGCTGACCGTCACGACTGCCGCCATGAACGGTTTCATCGGTCCGGTCATGCCGTTTCCCCCGGGCCGCCGGCAGCGGCTTCAATGACCTCGATGGAATCTCCGTCCCTGATCAACCCGCCCTCGATCACCCGGGCGAAGACGCCGTCGCGAGGCATCACGCAGTCGCCCGCCCGCCTGAAGATCCCGCAGCGGCTATGGCACTTCTTGCCGATCTGGGTTACTTCGAGCAGGGCCGGGCCCAGACGCAGTTTTGAACCGACAGGAAGCGAGGGAAGGTCGATACCGGTCGTGGTCACGTTCTCGGCGAAATCGCCGGGGCCGACATCAAGCCCTTTCCCCCGCATGGTATCGACGCTCTCCGAAGCCAGCAGGCTGACCTGCCGGTGCCATTTGCCGGCGTGGGCGTCACCATCGAGGCCGTGGCCGGCGACGAGCCGCGCCTGGCCGACAGGCGCCTTGCGCTCGCCCTTGCCCCGGGAAATATTTATTGATACTACCGCCGCCGTCATCCCGATCTGCCCCCGCTTTTTTCCAGCAAGCGGATCCCGCCGATTACCATTTCCTTGTCCACGGCTTTGCACATGTCGTAGATCGTCAGAGCCGCCACGGCGACGGCCGTGAGCGCTTCCATCTCCACACCGGTCTTGCCCGTCAGGCTCGCACTCGATTCGATCTCGACCCCCGGCCGCTCGCGGTCGATGCGAAAGCTGACCGCCACGTAGGTCAGGTTCAGAGGGTGGCACAGCGGGATCAGCCGCGATGTCTCCTTGGCGGCCATGATCCCCGCGACCCTCGCCACCGAGAACACGTCGCCCTTGGGCAGCGCCTGGCGCTCAAGCAGCTCGATTGTGGCGGCGGACATGTCCACGCGGGCGGCGGCGCGCGCCAGCCTGTGGCTGTCGTCTTTATCGCCGACATCGACCATGCGCGCCCGGCCCTCCTTATCGATATGAGAAAACGCGTCCATCTATCCTCCAATCTGTGACATCGTGCGCGGTCCGGGACGGGCGCCGCCGCGGTCGAACTTCTTGGCGCCGATCGCAGCCATGATCGTCTCTTTCAGCCGCGCCGGGTCACGGCCGATGAGCGGCCGGACATAGACTTCGTCGCCCGAAAAAAGGCAGCCGCGCAGGTAGCCGTCAGCCGTGAGCCGCAGACGGTTGCAGTCACCGCAGATGTGGTCGCTCATGGAGCTGATAAAACCGATAGTGCCGGCCGCGCCGGAGAACCGGAAATATCGGGCCGGCCCGCCGCCGCCCGGCGACGGCGCCGGCGCAAGCTCCCCATAAGCGCGAAGCTCTGCCAGCAGCCATTCCCTGGAAATAAACCTGCCGCCGTCCGCGCCAATGCCGTCCGCGTCGATGCCGCCTATGGGCATCTGTTCGATGAAGCGCACGTGCACCGGTTGCCTGCGCGTGAGAGAGGCAAACCGTTCGAGGTCGTCCTCGACGCCGGCAAGCGCCACGACGTTTATCTTGACCGGTGAAAAACCGGCGGTGAGAGCGCTATCGAGCCCCGTCAGAACCGGCTCCAGACCGGCGCCGCCGGTCAACCGGGAAAAACGCCCGGGATCAAGGCTGGGAATGCTGATGTTGAGGCGCGACAGCCCGGCTCTTTTTAATTCCCGGGAACAGCCGGTCAGGAGCGAACCGTTGGTTGTCAGCGAGAGGTCCTCGATGCCGGTAACCGCCTCCAGCTGTTCGACCAGCGATACGCAATGCCGGCGGACCAGCGGCTCGCCGCCGGTGATCCGCACCCGGGAGACTCCTGCGGCCGCGGCGGCCTCGGTGAAGCGCACGATCTCCTCGAAACTGAGGATATCCGCCTGCGGTTTCCATGGAATCCCCTCCGGCGGCATGCAGTAGACACACCGGAAATTGCAGCGGTCGGTGATGGAGATGCGTAGATAGTCGACACGGTTCATCATGGCCCGGGGACCTCCGCGAGGCCGCCATCCGCAATCGTGCCGTCAGTCCTGCCCGCCCCGAGTCCGTAACGGATAGTCAGGAGGTTGGCGACGGCGTCAAAGTCGTCGAGGCCGAAGACCGGCACCGTCCTGGCGGCGTCGGGGCGGTCGGAGACCACGGCGATCAGATCGTCCTCCGCACAGACCAGCTGCCGGGAACAATCGCTGCGCGAGATCTCGATCCTGTCGGCCGCGGATTGTTTGAAACCCTCGGCAATCACCAGGTCGATGAAATCGCCAAGGCCCTGACGCAGCTCATTGAGCTCCTTTTCCCCGCGAACGCTTTGCACCGATGCCACGCAGCCGGGGGAAGAGATCACCGTCTGCACCGCGCCCGCCCGCGCCAGGCGCCAGGTGTCGGTCCCCTCCCGGTCGATCTCGAATCCATGCACGTCATGCTTGAGGAAGGCCACCACGACTCCGCGGGACGCAAGCACCGGCACCAGCTTTTCCAGAAAGGTCGTCTTCCCGGAATTCTTGTTGCCGACGAAGCAGACCAGCGGCGGCAGCCCCGGGCCCGTCTCGCTCAACATGGCCTGTTCGCGCCAGCGGTTGATGCGCGGCGCCAGTTGCGCAGCCTCCTCGAGGTCGACCACGGTGTTGACATTGAGGAAAACCATGCCAAGGTCGCAGAAAGGCGCCATCTCGGCTGAATCGACATAACGGACTTCGAGCGTATCGAGCAGGTTGCTGATGGAAAAATCGCCGGCTTCGATCTGCCGGCGCATCGGCTCCAGGCAGCGCCGCGAATAGATGGCGTGCAGCGGCTCCCGGCCGCGTGGACTCACCGGCACGGCGGCGTCATGGCCCCCGGCCAGCGACGCCAGATGCCGCACCAGCCCCGGTTCGGTGAAGGGCATGTCGCAGGCCACCGTGAAACAGTATTGATTGCGGGAGGCAGCCAGCGCCGAGTAGATCCCTACCATCGAGGAGCGCACGCTGTACTGGTCGGCGCAGATCGGCAGCTGGAAGCGTTCGTAGGCGCCGACGTCGCGTGCGACCAGATAGATGTCGTTCGCCAGAGGCGCGAGCGAATCGATGACGTGGGCGATGACAGGTTTCCCTCCCAGGTCCTGGAGCGCCTTGTCGGCGCCCATGCGAGTGCTCTCACCGCCGGCGAGAATGGCGATGGAGAAGCCCTCCATCGCTGAATCGCGAGGCATTTAGTGTCTCCTTTCCAAACACGGGAGGCCTGTCAGTTTCCCGGCAGACCCTTTGGCCGCCAGAGGCGGCCGTCGGCTGCCCATTCCTAGCCGCGGGCTTAAGAAAGCCGCCGGCCTTAGAAGGAGCCGCTCGGAGATATATCTAGATTATCCACTAATCGATCAAGGAAAACCAAGGTTGCGCCGCCAGCGTTACCGCCTGCATGCAGGAGTTTCGCACGCAATGGCAGTCAAATAAACGAAACCGCTGTGATATACTTTGAGGGTCAGCTTCCATGGTTGAAGCGGAATTCTACCACTTTCGCCAAAACAGATAAACTCAAGGTCAAATCCCCTGCTTCCGAATAGAGTTCATCTCAAAGGCACGCCTGCGCAGGGATATTCGAGCCCGAAAGCAAATGAAAAGATTCGGTAAACCATGACGGCAGCCTCTCCAGAGCCTGATCAGGTCTTAGTACGCAAGAGGTTCGGCCTCAGGGCCAAGATCCTGTTGTTGCTGGCGGCCATGTGCATTCCCATCATTGGCGGGCTCACCTATATCTCGATCAGCACGCTCACGGACACCATCAACCGTGATTTCGAGCAGCGGGCCATGACTATCGGGCAGTTCTTCTCCGCCGACGTCACCAATCTCCCCGAGAAGATCAGCTACGAGCATTTCCAGGGTGAGATCGAGAAGCTTCATGAACTCAACACAGACATCATGAAGATCTCGGTTTACGCTCCGCGCGGGGATCAGGTTTACCGGATCGCCAGCACCGATACGAGCCAGATCGGCGAAATTGCCGATCCCGAGGATTACGCGCCGCTGGAAACCGACCAGGCGACCCACGCCGAAAGCGTCAAGAACGACCGCAAGATCATCGAGGCTATCGCGCCCATTACCCTGGGCGACGGCAAGCCGGCGGCCACCATCGGCATCTATATGTATCTCGATGCGCGCGACGACCTGATTCACTCCCAGCAGATCAAATTCCTGCTGATCGGCGGCCTGGGCATCATCGCCCTGCTGGTGCTGCTTTACCTGAGCCTCAACATTTTCATGATCAATCCAATCGACAGGCTTGCCAGCGTCACGCAGAGCGTTGCCAAGGGCGACTTCGACCGCAAGGTCGGGATCAAGTCCAAGGACGAACTCGGCGAACTGGGCCGGTCGGTGAATCGCATGACCGAGTCGCTCAAGGTGCAGAGCCAGGAGCTCCAGGGCAAGGTCGGGGAACTCGAGCAGGTCAACTGCGATCTGCAGTCCCGCGAGCACGAGCTGCAGCTGACCAATAAACAGCTGGAGACCGCCAACCGCCTCAAGTCGCAATTCCTGGCGACCATGAGCCACGAGCTGCGCACGCCGCTGAATTCCATCATCGGCTTCTCGGAATTGCTGGAGGATGAGACTTACGGCGGGCTTAACAACAAACAGATGAAATACGTGGGCAACATCGTCGTCTCGAGCAAGCATCTGCTGCAGCTGATCAACGACATCCTCGACCTGGCCAAGGTTGAATCGGGCACTATTGAGGTCCGGCCGGAGCTGCTGTCGCTACCCGACGCGATGAGCGTGGTCCAGAGCGTGGTCGAACCGCTGGCGACCAAAAAGGATATCAATTTGCTGGTCAACATCGACGGCGGCGTTGAAATGATCTCCGCCGATCCTGCCCGTTTCAAGCAGATCCTATATAACCTGCTGAGCAACGCCATCAAGTTCACTCCCAGCGGCGGCCGCGTCTCGATCGAAGCCGTCCATAACGACGGCGACGTGGCCATATCCGTCGCCGACACCGGCATCGGTATCGGCGAGAAGGACCAGCAGCGCATCTTCTCGGAATTTCTCCAGGTCGAAGGCTCGTATGCCCGCAAATACGAGGGCACCGGATTGGGCCTGGCGCTCACAAAAAAACTGGTGGAGCTTCATGGCGGCAGGATCTGGGTGGAGAGCTCGCCCGGCAAGGGCAGCCGTTTCACCTTCACCATACCGGACCGTCCCGGGACGGCAGGCTCCGGCGCCGTTGGCGCCGAGCTCAACGATTGAACCGGGATCGGCGACTGTTGATTAATCCTCTTCAGAGAAGCCTCGAAGCCAAGATCCTTATCCTGGTGATGGGAATCGTGACCATCGGTTTCGGCATATTCGCCGTCTTCGATGTCAGCCGCGATTCCAGCGACCTGCACCGGCAGAAGGAAGAGAGCACCGATCAGCTGAGCGCCAGCGTTGTCGGCAGCATTCAGAACACGATGCTGGCGGGCAAGGGGCAGGTCGCCACCAGCGCCATCGACAAGCTCAGGACCGCTCCCGAAGTCGACAGGATCCAGGTTTATTCCAACAAGGGCAACGAGGTCTTCAGCGATTCCGGGGTCCAGGGCACAGCCAACGACTCTGTCAACAGCGTCCTGAGCACCGGCACGCCGGCCCAGTATTATGAGGACCGCAGCGACGGACATTACCTGGTCCAGGTACGTCCGCTGCCGACCGAGGCCGCCTGCCTGCAGTGCCACAGCGACGGCCAGCCCTTGCGCGGCGCCGTGCTGGTGGCCACATCCATGACCAATGTCCAGCAGGCCGTCCAGGACGACATCATCCGCATGGCCGCCGTCTTCATCACCGGCATCATCACCCTGCTCGTGGTTTTGTGGTTTGCCCTGAGGGCCACGGTCCTCAAGCCGCTGCGCCATGTCGTCGGCGTCATCCACAACATCGCTGACGGCGATCTGAGCGAGAGGGTCACGGTCAGCTCCTCCGACGAGGTAGGCGACATGGCCGACAGCTTCAACAAGATGGCCGACAGCCTCGAGGAGACACAGGACAACCTGCGCCGGGTCAACCTGAACCTGCTGGAAGCCAACCGCCTCAAGTCAGAATTCCTGTCAGTGATGAGCCACGAGTTGCGCACGCCGCTCAATGCCATCATCGGATTCTCGGAAGTCCTCAAGGACCTGGGCGACGGCAACGGCCACATCGGCGACCGTGAGGAAAAATATCTTTTGAACATAGAGACCAGCGGCCGCCATCTGCTGCAGCTGATCAACGATATCCTCGACCTGGCCAAGATCAGCTCGGAAGACAATGAGCTGATGCTCGAAGATCTGTCCATCCCGCAGGTCATGGAAGACATCCGCAAACTGGGTCATCCCTTCGCAGCCCAGCGCCGCGTCCTGCTGGAAGTGCCGCCCCAGGAACAACTGCCCCTGATCCAGGGAGACGGGGCCAAGATAAAACGAATATTGTATAATCTGGTGAGCAACGCCATCAAGTTCACGCCCGAAGGCGGGCGCGTGGTTCTGGAAGCCAAAACCGTCGACAACATGGTGGAAATCTCGGTCACTGACACCGGCATCGGCATCAGCCAGGAGGACCAGGGCAGGATCTTCACCGAATTCCAGCAACTCGAAACCGCGCATACCCGGCGTCACGAGGGCACCGGCGTCGGCCTGGCCCTCAGCAAGAAACTGGTTGAGATGCACGGCGGCCTCATCCGGGTCGAGAGCGAACTGGGCAAGGGGAGCCGTTTTACCTTCTCCCTGCCGATCACGCCCGGCAAGAGGCGCAGTGCCGACTGGCGCCTGGACAAACTGCCCGAAGCGGTGATCGACCCCGAGACCGTGGCCGGCCAGCCGCTGGTGCTTGTGGTCGAAGACGACCGCCAGACCAGCGAACTGATCGGGCTCTGGCTGGAAGAAGCCAGCTACCGCGTCGCCCGCGCTTTCGACGGCGAGCAGGCGCTGAGGCTTGCCAGGGAACTGAAACCGTATGTCATCACACTGGACATCCTGCTGCCCAAGCTTGACGGCTGGCAGGTGTTGCAGGAGTTAAAGGCCAATCCGGAGACCAGGGATATTCCCGTCATCATCATCTCCATCCTGGAACGGAGCCGCCGCGGGATCGAGCTGGGAGCGTTTGATTATTTCGTCAAGCCCATCGAGAAGAAAGAGCTTCTTTGCCGTCTCGAGAGCCATTCCCTTTATACATCGGGTTTGAAGGCAAAACCGGTCGAGTAGCTAATGGAAGACAAGAAAATACTGGTCGTGGAAGATAATGTCATGAATCTCGAACTGGTCAGCGACCTGCTCGAGGCTCACGGCTTCAGTGTGGTCCAGGCCCAGAGCGGCGCCGCGGCCATTGAACTGGCTGAAAAAGAACAACCGGACCTGATACTGATGGACCTGCAACTGCCGGAGATGGACGGCCTGGAAGCCACCCGCCGGCTGAAGCAAAATCGGTTGACTAATAGTATAGATGTGGTCGCGCTTACAGCGCATGCCATGCTCGGCGATGAGGAGAAGGCACGCGAGGCCGGTTGCAGCGGTTACATCGCCAAACCGATTAACACGCGTGAGTTTGCGGAAGTGATCTCGGGTTTCCTGGACGGGGGCCCTCATACGGCGGAGGCAGATTGAACCCGAAGGCGGCAAAAACGTGCTGAACGGCAGCAACCACCATGACAAGATCCTCATTGTGGACGACAGCCCGCAGAATGTTCAGCTGCTGGAGGCATACCTGGCTGCCGCGGGTTACGAGGTGGCCGCCGCTTTCGACGGCACCGAGGCGCTGCAGAAACTCGAGGGCGAAGAACCTCCCGACTTGATCATCCTAGACGTCATGATGCCGGGGCTCAACGGCTACCAGGTCTGCGAGGAGATCAAAAACCACCATGATACCCACCGCATCCCGGTGATGATGCTGACGGCGCTGAGCGAGATCGACGACAAGGTCAAGGGATTTGAAGCCGGAGCTGATGAATTCCTCTCCAAGCCGGTTGACAAGCTGGAACTTCTGCTGCGAGTCAAATCGCTGCTTCGCACCAAGCATCTCAACGAGGACCTGGAAAACGCCCGCGACGTGATCTATACGCTGGCGCTTGCAATCGAAGCCAACGACCCCTACACCAGGGGACATTCCGAGCGGGTCGCCCAGTACGGGGCCAGCATCGCCGCTCACATGAATCTCACCGAGGAACAGATCGATGTCATCCGCAACGCCGGCATCCTGCATGACATCGGCAAGATCGGCATCAGTGAGGTCATCCTGCAAAAACCGGGCCCGCTGACGGACACCGAGCTAATAGCCGTGCAGGACCATCCGGCCATCGGCGAGAAGATCTGCAAGCCGCTGCGCTCAGCCAATCTGCTGTTGACGGTCATCCGCCATCACCAGGAGCGCTTTGATGGCGACGGCTACCCCGATCGCCTCGCCGGCGATCAGATCCCGATCGAAGCCCGCATCATCTCGGTGGCCGATGCTTACGACGCCATGACCTCACCACGGCCGTACCGTCCGCCCATGTCGCAACGACAGGTCCTGGGAACGCTTCGGCGCGAAGCCGGCAAGCAATGGGATCCGGCGGTCGTCAAGGCATTTCTGGAACTTATCGAGAATGAGCGGGAGCTCATCCCCTATTCCACCGAGGTCGACTCCCAGCCCTAAGCGGGGACGATCGTCACCGGACAGGGCACTTCGGCGCCGACCTGGCGGGCCACACGCGAAGCAGTGCTGCCGATAAAAGCGCGGGCGATGCCCCTGCGGCCGGCGGAACCCATCATGATCGACCGGATGTCGTCCTTGTTTTTCTTGACGTACGAAATGATCTCGTTAGAAGCATCGCCGTAACGCATGATCTTCTCGACATTGACGCCTTTGGCCGCGGCCCGTTTCTCGACATCATCCAGAATCTCACCGGCGTCACGCTTCAGTTCCTCTTCGACCTGATCACGCATGAACTCCCAGTTGCCGGCATAACTCTCGACGTCGATGACGCGCAGCGCCACAACTTCATCGCCCATCAGGGACGCCATCTCGATTGCCGCGTCCGCTGCTTTCTTCGCCGACTCGCTGCCGTCGACGGGAACAAGTATCTTACCCATGGTCACTCCTTTTTCGCCTGGACCTTGATTCTTCCTCATTTGCCGGCCGGCTAATCCTTTGGGCTCCAGCCCGCTAATTGTTCAGCGCGGCGCCGGCTAATCCTTCAGGCGCCATTCCTGCCCCGGGCCCCTCAGACTTCTTCCATCTCATATTTCTTGATCTTCCTCCACAGCGAGACCCGGTCGATTCCCAGGATGCCGGCGGTCAGGGTCTTGTTGCCGCCCGTCTCCTGCAGCACCCAGCGGATGTAGGAAAGCTCCTGCTCGGCGAGGGTGGGATAGCGCCCTTCCTTGCGCCGGAAGGTCTTGATATCGAGATCCTTGAGATCGTCCGGAAGATGGGCCATCTCGACCACGCGGTCGTTGGCCAGCGCCACGCCGCGCTCGACGATGTTCTCGAGCTCGCGGACGTTGCCTGGAAAATCATAGTTCATCAAAAGGCCGATGACCGAAGGCGACATCTCGCGGACGTCCTTGTTCATCAGCGCCGAATATTTCTTGAGGAAGTACTGGCACAGCAAGGGGATGTCGTCCCGCCGCTCCGAGAGCGGCGGGATATGCAGCGAGACCACGTTGAGCCTGTAATAGAGGTCCTGGCGGAAACGCTTCTGCATGGTGGCCTCGTGGAGGTTGCGGTTGGAAGCCGCCAGTATCCTGACGTCCACTTCGACCGCGTCGGTGCCGCCGACTCTTATGAGCTCCTTCTCCTGCAACACCCTCAGCAGCTTTACCTGCATGGCCGCGGACATCTCGGTTATCTCGTCGAGGAACAGCGTGCCTCCGGAAGCCGACTCGATGATTCCCTTCTTGAGCGAGTTGGCGCCGGTGAAGGCTCCCTTCTCATGGCCGAAGAGCTCGTTGGCCAGCAGATCCTCGGTCAGGGCGCCGCAGTTGATGGCGAAGAAGCCCCCTTTGCTGCGATTGCTGGTGAAATGCAGATAACGGGCGAAGAGCTCCTTGCCGGTGCCCGACTCGCCGGTGATGAGCACGTTGCAGTCCGTCGGCGCGATCTGCCTGGCGGTCTCCAGAAGCTTCTGCATCATCGAGTTCTGGGTCACGATCTTAACCTTACCCTCGAACTGTTCGAGCTGCTCGCGCAGCTGGGTGTTTTCCTTCCTCAGCGCGACCCGCTCGAGGGCGGCGCGGACAGCCTTGCGGACGTCGTCAAGGTTGAAGGGCTTGGCGATGTAGTCGTAGGCGCCCTTTTTCATGGTCTCCACCGCCGAGGGAATAGAAGCATAAGCCGTGATCATGATGACTTCGGAGTCGGGATAGAGCGACTTGCTCTTCTCCAGGACCTCGACGCCGTCGACCTTTTCCATCTTCAGATCGGTGAGCACGATGTCGTACTCGTTCTTCTCGAGCAGCTGCAGGGCGTTGGGCCCGCTCATGGTGCCGGTGACCCGGTAGCCTTCCTTCTTCATCACATGTTCGAGGTTCTTCAGCGCCGTTTTTTCATCCTCGACGATCAACATGCGTCCGGCGTTTTCCATTTTCACGACTCCTTCATGGGAAGCACGATAGTAAAGGTTGTCCCCTTGCCGGGATAGCTGTCGACACTGATCGAACCGCCGTAGTCGGCGATGATGTTGTGCACGATGAACAGCCCCAGGCCGTAACCCTCCTGCTTGCTGGTGTAGAAGGGATCGAAAATCTTTTCCAGTTTGTCGGGCTCCATGCCGGCGCCGTTATCGAGGACGACGATCTCGAGGTTCCTGTCATCGAGCCCGGCCGCGAAGACGCGTATCCTGCCCTCACCCTCGATGGCGTCTATGGCATTTTTGACAAGGTTTATCAAAACCTGCTGGATCTTCTGGCGGTCGGCGTAGACGGTCAGCCCCGCGGGAATGTCGATCTGCAGGGCGATGTTTGACGGCACCTCGGCTTTGACCAGCCTGACGGTCTCGTCCACGGCGCCCCTGAGCTTAAAAGTCTGTTTTTCCTTGGAGCGCGAATAGTTGAGCAGCGAGCCCACAACGTCCCGCGCCCGGTCGGTCTCTGCCTGGATCTGGCCCAGCAGCTCCTTCTGGTAGCGGATATCCCCGTCGTCTATTTCTTCCTTGAGGATCTGTGTGGAGGTGGAGATGTTGGCAAGCGGATTGTTGAGCTCGTGAGCGACGCCGAACACCAGCGTGCCCATGGCGGCGAACTTCTCCGACTCGACGAGGTAGTCCTGGCGGGCCCGGAGTTCAAGGAGCATCCTGTTGAAGGCCGCCTTGAGCGAGACGAATTCCCTGTCCCTGAACTTGACCGGGATCAGCGAGAACTCGCCGGAGGTGATGCGCACCATGTGCTGCTCCAGTTCGGCCAGCGGCCGGATGGTCTTGCGGGAAAAGAGGACGCCGCCTGCAAACACGGCGGCCAGCAGCAGTCCGATGCCGATCAAAAGGTTCCGCTTGCCGGACTGCAGGGTGTCAGCCATGATCCCATTGCGGCTGGTGTTGATCTGCTCGCTGGTGGTGACGATCTCCTTGCCCTTCTCACGGATGGCGGCTTCCAGCGCCGGATCGCCCGGGGAACCGCCGGGGCCCGCGGAGCTGCCCGCGGCGGCGACTGAGCCCGCCGTGCTCGCGCCAGCGGCGGCCGAGCTGCCCGTGTCCTGCGTCAGAAGATCGCGATAGGCCTGAAGATTGTTACTCAGGCCATCGATCACCTCGGGAGTGGTAAACATGGTCAGCTCCTGCCGGCCCAGGATATCGTCAGCTTGGTCTATATAGGCCAGCAGCTCGTTGTAATCACCCGCGGTCCGGTAAAGGAAATAATTCTTTTCGAAACGCCGGATCTCCAGCGTCGTGTCGAAGAGGCTCGAGACCGACTCGCCTGAGGAAACGATCGCCTGCTGGGCATTGAGGTTGTTCCAGCTGAGCGCGGCAAAAGCGAAGACCAGCGCCGCTCCCGTCAGGTAGGCGATTATGATTTTTTGCCTGAGACTGCCCGGATAGAATTTCATCGTCCTAAATATATCGCTACGTATTGCAATATGCAACCTTACCTCTATTTAATGCAACACAACGCTTAATGCCCTTCGAGCGCAATCCTGAAATCCGTTGCGTTCTGCAACAGTTTTCCCCAGTATTTTTCTCCACAGTTTCGGCGTAGCCAGCTCCGGCCTCATCCTTAAATCCTGCAAATTGCACCTATTTACGCCATTTTCTTCCCAAATTATAGCGACTTTTACGTCTTTGGCACGGTTATTGCTACTTGAAACAGTAAAGACCAAACCACAAGGAGGTTAAAAAATGAAACTGTTCCGAAAAATCGACAACTGGTATTCCGCGGCCGCTTTCGCGGAAGCCGGTGAGTTCGAGGCCGCCCGGGAGATCGCGGCTGATGACGTCGACGAGGAAGCCGGAAAGGTCGGCGCCGAAGACGTGAAGCTGGGAGCAGCCCCGCTCGGACCCCGCCAGCTGGCGCCGAAGGCCTGAAGCCTTGTCTGATCTCGGCAAAAAGCTGGAGAAGCTGTTTTCCGCCGCCTCTTTCGCTGAGGCGGGGGAATTCGAGTCCGCCCGCGAGCTGGCCGCGGGCGAAAGGAAGGTCCTGTTAGTGCTCACGGGCAGGGAAACCGACGTCCGGTCTCTAAAGTACGCGCTCAGCATCGCCAAGCGTACAGATGCCGGCCTGGAGGTCCTGACCACCTCGGGCAACAAGGTTGCTGCGGCCGTCCTCGATCTCTGCGAACGCGAAGCCGGGCAGGAATCGCTCGACTACACGCTGGTGAAGAAGAGCGGCTGCATCAAGAAAGCCGTCATCAGTTACGCCAAGAACAGGCGCGACTTTCTCTGCGTCGTCATCGAGTCCACGGAAGCGCTGGACATCGACTGCTCCCGTGAGGAACGTAAATTCGCCGGCATCTGGGACAAGATCGGCTGCCCGCTGGCGCTGGTCTCGGAAAAGCTGGACTGACCACAATGCAAGGAGGCATTAAATGGCAAACTCTGCCAAGAAAAAACCCTATTTGAGGATGATCGCGCTGGGCATCCTGTCAGCATTATCTTACTATCTGCTGCTGACCAACCAGAACCTGGTAACGGAATACTTCATCAAGGGCGGCATCTACTCGGCGCTGCCAATACTCACGGCGTTGTATTTCTCTTTTGTCCACGGCACCTTCGCCAGCGATCTGCTGTCGATCGCGGGCCTGTCGGCAAAGGGACATTGACAAACTACTTATCTCAAAGGAGATGGATCGCAGAATGAAAAAATGGATCGTATCGATTCTGGCAGCATTATTCATAATGATGGCATTGGCGCCGGCGGCTTTCGCAGAAAGCGCTCCGCCCTCCAATGCCAAGAAAGGCGATTTCACATCAGTCGATCCGGCTGCGCATACCGCTGTTTTCCAGCCGGTGGACTCCGATCAGCCGATCACTCTGAAGCTGGCCGATTCAATCAAGACCGAAGACGTGCGGCTCAATGACCGGGTGCTCGTATCCATGAGCGATGTCAATGGCGAGCAGGTGGCGTCGGAAATCTCGACGATGTTCATCGGATTGACGCTTGACAAATTGATCGCACTGCTGGTCGTGGGCCTCGTCGGCGGACTCCTGAGCGGCTTTATCGGCTCTGGCGGCGCTTTCGTGATGACTCCCAGCATGATGGCCCTCGGCGCGCCTGGAGCGGTCGCCGTGGCCAGCAACATGTGCCATAAATTCCCGAAAGCCATGGTCGGCACCTATAAGCGGTTCAAGTACGGTCAGGTTGACGTCAAGCTCGGGATTGTTATGGGCGTTTCCTCCATCGTCGGCGTCGAGCTCGGCATACGGCTCCAGGAAAAAATCCTCGATACCTGGGGCAGCACCGGTTCTGACCTCTACGTCAGCTTCGTCTTCGTCATCATCCTGGTGGTCGTCGGCGGCATCATCCTTCGCGACGCCCTGACCGGCTCGAAGACGGTGAAAGCGGACGTCATGCCCAAGCTGGCGTTGAAAATGCAAAAGATAAATATCCCCCCGATGATGAACTTCAAGAAAGCCGGAGTCCGCCTCTCGGCCTGGGTAACCGTGCCGATCGGATTCGCCACCGGGCTGCTGGCGGCAACCATCGCCGTCGGCGGTTTCATCGGCGTTCCCGGCATGATCTACGTAGTCGGGGCCTCGGCAATGGTTGCCAGCGCCACCGAGCTGCTGATCGCTTTCGTCATGGGTATGTGGGGTTCGGTCGAATGGGCCCTCGCCGGCCTGATCGACATCAGGATGACCCTGCTGATCCTGGCCACGTCCCTTATCGGCGTGCAGATCGGCGCACTGGGAACCACGTACGTCAAGGACCACACGATCAAGCTGGTCATGGCTTCTGTAATGCTCATCGTGGCGGTCAGCCGCGGCCTCAAGGTGCCGGTTTACCTGTCCAAGCTGGGCGCGATAAATATCAGTACGGGAGCATCAGACCTGCTGAGCACGCTTAGCTTTTGGACTCTGATTGCCGCTCTTGTCACCGCCGGCCTCATCATCGCCAGCGCCATGATAAAGGGAATCGCCCAGGCAAAGGTGGAAGAGAGAGAGGCAGCTGTCGCCGAGAGCGCCTGATATGAGTGATTACAGCAAGATCCTGGTTGCCTTCGACGGCTCGGAATCCAGTGAGAACGCTTTAAGGCAGACTCTTGGCGGGTTCGAACAGAGCTGGGTCAAGGTGCTGGGCGTCGTTCCCAGCTATGACGGCGACCTCGAGATGGTGGGTATCCGCGATCTCGAGAGCCTTCTGCGAGGGCCCACCGACGACCTGAAACAGCGAGCGTCAGCGATAATAGGAGCCGATTCCAGCCGCGCCAGCGTCGAGGTGATGAGAGGCGAGGCCTTCGAGCAGATAGTGGGCCTTGCCGAGCGGGAAAGCTGCAACCTCATCGTCATGGGCCGGCATGGCCTGCATCGGATGGAACGCATGCTCATGGGAAGCGTCACCGCCAAGGTGATAGTCCACTCGGACAAGGACGTACTTGTTGTTCCCAAGAACGCCGTGATCGGCTGGAAGCGGATATTGCTGGCGACAGACGGTTCCGCCAGCGGCGATGCAGCCCTGGATGACGCACTGGATTATGCCGGCAGGCACGGCAGCGCGCTTGATGCGATATCAGTTGTCGACATGCATCCGGAATACTACGCCGACGCCGGGGCGGTCGTTGACAAGCTGGAGAAAAAAGCGTCGACGGTCCTGGAGCATGTCCGCGAGCGGGCCGGCCAGGAAGGTGTCGAGATCACCACACAAGTGCTACGCGGCGATCCTGCGGCTGAAATCACGGCATTCTCCGCCAAAGGTGGGGCCGGGATCACCTTCGTCGGCAGCCGGGGGCAGTCGGGACTGCGGAAGATCGTGCTGGGCTCGGTGGCCCAGAAAGTCATCGGCCTGTCGGCTTCGCCGGTCTTCGTGGTGAAAGCGAAATAACGTGATCGACACGGGGGCCCGGAACGGGCCCCCGTTCCCGTGCCGCCCACGATGATATAGACTGCGGGAAGAATGTCGCTGCGCAAAAAGATAATATTCGGCTTTTCCATAAGCGCCTTCATCATCACCATCCTCGCCGCCTTCGAGTACGTCAACTTCATCCAGGTCAGAAACGAGATGCAGTTCCTCGAAGTGACGGATTCCATGCGAAACGCTTCCCTGGAGCTGCGCCGGCACGAGAAGAACTTCTTCCTCTTCCCGGGGCAGGCTGCGGCTGAATCGGGCGCGACCCGCAATCAGCTGAGCCAACTCGCTGACATAACCGAGAATCTCCAGTCGGGCGACCCGGCAAAGATAGCGGAACTGAAAAACCTCGTCGCCGATTACGGGACGCAGTTCGCAAAGATAGAGAGTCAGCTCGCCGGCGTGTCAGCCGACTTCGAGAACCGCAAGGCCTCTTTCGGTCCTTCCCAGAGTTTTGTGCCGCTGGCTGAAGCTTACGCCCGGGACGCGCCGCTGTTCGTCTCCGGCTACCTCCAGAACACCGAGGGCCTATCGCTCACGGATCCTCTGGTGGTCAAACTCAATCAGCTGGACACCAGCATCAATTCCCTGCGCTCGACCGGCGAGAACATCCTCAGTACTTCCGAGTCCCTCGACAGGACCGCGCGCGACGACGCCGACCATGTGATCCGTCAGTCGCAGATCGCCATCCTGGTGTTCTTCCCGCTGTTCCTGCTGATCGGCCTCAGCGCCATGCTGTTCATAAGCACCGGCGTCGTCAGGCGTCTGAAGACGCTCACGGTCGCCATCGACAGGATCGGCGCCAGGTATGCCGGCGAGGCGCCGGCGCAGGAAGGCAAGAAAGCCGGTCACAAGGACGAGGTTGATACGCTTGTGGAGAAGTTCAACAACATGAACTCGCAGCTCAACACCTGGGAGATCGAGCTGCGCGAGAAGAACCGGGAGCTGCTGCAATCGAAGAAGCTGGCGGCGATCGGCACCCTCGCCGCGGGCGTAGCCCACGAACTGAACAATCCCCTCAACAACATCAATATCTCCGCCCAGGTGATGAAGAAGAACCTCAGCAAGGAGTCCGAAGCCGAGGTCCGCGAGATCATCAACGACATCGTCGGGCAGACGGCCCGCGTCAAGGAGATCGTCGGCAACCTGCTGGAGTTCGCCCGCGAGCGCGAGCCGCGCCTGCAGGACGTCGAGCTCAATGCGCTGGTCGGCAACGCCTACCGGCTGGTCAGCGCCACCGTCGATACCGGCAATATCACGTTTGCGCTCGACGCCGAAGAGGAAAAAATAATGCTCAGGGCCGATCCGGCTCAGCTGGAGCGCGTCTTCGTCAACCTGTTCACTAACGCCATCGCGGCCATGGACGGGGCGGGACAGCTGGCGGTCAGGATCGAGCCCGGAGAGACTTCCGTTACTATATATGTATCCGACACCGGCAAGGGCATTCCCGAGGAAGACCGGGACAAGGTCTTCGACCCCTTCTTCACCAAGAAGGACAAGGGCACCGGGCTGGGACTGGCAATCGTGATGAACGTCATCAACAAGCACGGCGGCGAGATCTCCGTCGTCAGCCAGGAGAACATGGGAACGGTATTCGAGATCGAGCTCCCCCGAAAGGGTGTGTGACATGGCATTCAGAGTGCTGATAGCCGAAGACGAGGACATCACCCGCAAGCACCTTCTGGGCGCTCTGCGCGAGGAGAAATATGATGTCGAGGGGACAGACAACGGCCTCGATGCGCTCGGCATGATCGAGAGCGACAGCTTCGATGTGCTGATCACCGACATCAAGATGCCGAGGATGGACGGGCTGGAGCTGCTGGCGAAGGTCAAGAGCGTCTCGCCCGAGACCGAGGTCATCGTCATCACCGGCTTCGGCAGCATCAGCTCGGCCGTGGACGCCATGAAGAACGGCGCCGACGATTACCTGCCCAAGCCTTTCGATCTCGACGAACTCGTCCTCAAGGTCAACAGGCTGCGGGAGCAGAAGGCTCTCAAACGCGAGAACGTCGCCCTTAAGGCCTACCTCGGCATGGAAGAGGACATCTCCGTCGTCGCCGTCAGCACCAGCATGAAAAAGGTGCTCGACATCATCAGGCGTATCCAGGAATCCGACGCCACGGTGCTGCTTACCGGGGAGAGCGGCGTCGGCAAAAACCTGCTGGCCAAGGTCCTCCATTTTTCCAGCCCGCGGCGGGAACGGCCCTTCCTCTCGCTCAACTGCGCCACCTTCACCGAAGACCTGCTGGCAAGCGAGCTCTTCGGCCACGAGAAGGGCGCCTTCACCGGCGCGGTGGCGCAGAAGCAGGGGCTGATGGAGATAGCCGACAGCGGCACGCTCTATCTTGACGAGATCGCGGAACTGTCCCCCAATCTTCAGGCCAAGCTGCTGAAGGTGATCGAGGAAAAGGAGTTCTACCGCGTCGGCGGCACCAGGCCCATCCACGTCGACGTCAGATTCCTGGCCGCCACCAACCAGAATCTGGAGAAGGCGATCGCCGGCGGCAGCTTCCGCAAGGATCTCTATTACCGCCTCAACGTCATGGAGATCTACATACCGCCGCTGCGCGAGCGCAAGAAGGACATCGAGCCGCTGAGCCGTTTCTTCCTGGCCAAGCACACGCCCGGCTACAGGAAGAGGATCAAGGGTTTCAGCCGTGACGCCATTCAGATCCTCAGGAATTACAGTTATCCCGGTAACGTGCGCGAGCTCGAGAACATCATCGAGCGCGCCGTCATCCTGGAGAAGAGCCCGGTGATCACGCCTGAATCACTGCCTCAATCGCTGAAACTGTTTCAAATTGAAACTCTGGAGCCTGACAAGGTCAAGCAGCTCGATGAGATCGACCGTGAATATGCGCGCTACGTGGTCGAGATGCTGGGAGGAAACAAGACCGAAGCAGCCCGGCTTCTGGGGATTTCCCGCACCAGCCTCTGGCGCATGCTCAAAGAAGAGGAATAGCCCCGGGATTCGGATTCATCGTCCGGCCAGCGGAGCCACCACGTTTCAGCCGATTTAAGCGTTCACCGTTCATCCGCGTTCAAATTTGAGACACTAGAATAGCCATCTCCCAACCGCGTTATTCCCGTTTTCCCTTCATTTGCAGGCTTTTTCTTACTTGGCACACTTCTTGCTCCGTTAAGGTATGCAATACCAATACAAGGAGGTGAATGAAAATGTCAAAGCAAGAAATACTGTACGTCGCCTACAGGGACGAGGCTCTGGATGACGGAATTTCCTACGCCACCTACCTTTCCAACCTGCTGGGAGAGCGGCTGACCGTGATACTCCTCAGCCGCGGCGGTTTCGGCCGGAAGCTCAACGACCTGATGAGCGCCGTGACCTTCGCCGAGGCCAACGAGCACGAAACGGCCCAGCGGATACTCTCCCACGAGACGGACAGCAATGAGGCGGCCGCGATCCAGAACTACGTCATGCAGAAATGCGCGAGCGAGGGGATCGAGGCCAGCGTGCACATCGGCCTGGAGGCCACCGTCACCGTGGTGATGAACTTCCTCAGGCAGAAGAAGGTCGACATGGTGCTGCTGAGCCCCGAGGTGACCGAGAGCCGCTCGTTGCTCAAGAAGCTGGTCAAGTCGTCACCGCGCCCGGTGATAACGATGGCGCGCGGCGCCTCCAGCTTTATCCCTTCATAAGCAGGTCAATGACAACCCTATCAAAGGAGGAAATAACCCTTAATGTATATATACCTTCCGGTTGCGCATACTAGTGTCAACATCCTCATCCCAATCGCTTTGGGGCTGTCGGTCGGGCTGCTGTCCGGGCTCTTCGGCGTCGGCGGCGGCTTCCTGATGACGCCGCTGCTGATCATGCTGGGCATCCCATCGACCGTGGCTGCGGCCACCGACTCCAACCAGATTGTCGCAGCTTCCACATCGGGCACCTACGCCCACTGGAAACTCGGCAACGTCGACTTCAAGATGGGCTCCGTCCTGCTGGCAGGTGGTTTTGCCGGTGGTCTTGTCGGGGTCGAAGTCATCAAGGTCCTCAAGGCGATGGGCAACGCTGACTTCGTCATCAAACTGACTTACGTATTAATGCTCGGAATCGTCGGCAGCTACATGTTCGCCGAAAGTGTCTCAGCGATCAGAAAGAGAAGGAAAAAGCAGGAAGTTGAGGAAGCACCGAAAGCCGATTCGAAGGTAACTCGCTTCCTGGCGTCGCTGCCCTTCCAGAACTCGCCGGCCGGATCAGGTGTCACCCATTCCTACCTGGTGCCGGGCTTCTTCGGAATCTTCGTCGGCCTGCTGGCCGCGGTCATGGGCGTAGGCGGCGGCTTCCTTCTGGTTCCCATCATGGTCTACATGCTCAGGATGCCAATGCACGTCGTCGTGGGAACCAGCCTCTTCCAGATTCTGTTCAACTGTATAGAGGTCACTTTCCTGCAGGCTTTCACGAACCATACTGTAGATTTCATGCTCGCCCTGCTCCTGCTCGTCGGCTCCACGCTCGGCGCTCAGGTCGGGACGATTTTCGGCCGCAAACTCAAGGGGGAGCAGCTCAAGATCCTGCTGGCGATTCTGGTGCTGGCAGTAACCGTGAAGATGATCACCGATCTCACCCTGACCCCGGATCTCTTACTGGGCCCGGCGGGAGGTCATGGAGGATGAAACACAATTTGACCAAATATGTTGTCTTGCTGATCGCGGTATTGTCGGGATTTGCCGTCCTGACCCCGAGCGCCTGGGCGGCGCTCACGTTGAAGGCGAATCATGATGATATCCAGATCAATTTAGGCTATCACGGCAGCACCGTCAGCGTTGCGGGTATTTCTGACCCCAGCGTTGACCTGATAATGAAAATAACTCCGGCTTCGGGCAATGCGCAAGAGAAGATGATGCGCAAAGAGCGGGAAGCCGGTATCCTCTGGATGAATGTCGAGCAACTTACTCTGGACAATGTGCCTGAGTTGTACTTGATCAAGAGCACCAAGCCGGTTGCCGACCTGCTCGACCCTGCGACCCTGAAGACAGAGGGCATCGGCTACGACGCCGTCCAGAGCAGCCTCAGGATCACGCCGACCCCCAGCCCCGAACAGCGGGAAAAGCTGCTTGGCGATTTCATCAAGTATAAGCAGTCGCTTAACGTCTATTCACAGTCGGTGGGCGATGTTGAAATGGAACCTGATCCGGCCGGCGAGTCCTACTACACTGTATTCGACTGGCCCTATCAGGCTCCGCCGGACGATTACATGGTCACGGTCTATGCCGTCAAGGACGGCAAGATACAAGACAAAGCCGAATCGCCGGTCAAGGTCGAGGAGACGGGAACGATCAAAGCCCTCGATGACATGGCGCGGAACAACGCCGCCCTTTACGGCACCGCCGCGATCGGCGTGGCGCTGACCGCGGGCTTCGGCGTCGGCCTCGTCTTCAAAGGTGGTGGTTCGCACTGAGCGCGTACAAGAACATAATCCTCGGCTTCGACGACTCGAAGTACAGCCGGGCGGCGCTGGTGGAGACGCTCTCGTGGGCCAAGGCCCACGGCAGCAAGGTCACGATCGTGCACGCGGTGTTCTTTGATTCCGAGGAGTTCAGCATCTCGCCGAGCCAGCTGGAGGAACGGCTCTGCCGCGGCAAGGAAGCCTGCGAGAAAGCAGTCGCCGATTATTCCCCCGAGTTTGGAGTCGACCTCGAATACCTGGTCGTGCAGGGTGAGCCGCATGAAGTCATTCCGGCCGTTGCCCGCGAGCGTGGAGCGGACCTGATCGCCATGGGCACCTACGGGCGCCGGGGCATCCGCCGCATGATCATGGGCAGCGTCACCTCGGGGGTCATACTCGATGCTCCCTGCGACGTGCTGGTGGTGAAGAAGCATTGCGAGGACTGCACCGGCGAGTACCGGCGCATACTCGTGCCTTATGACGACTCGGAGTTCAGCAAGAAAGCCGTCAGCCGTATCGAGAGCATCACCAATTCGCGCATCGCCGAGTCCTCGGCCACCATCCTCTACGTGATTCCACGCTACGAGGAGATGGTCGGCTTCTTCCGCACCGAAGCGATCGAGAAAAGGCTGCGCGAGGAGGCGACCAGGGTCGTCCTCGGCGGTGAGAAGATCGCCGCCAGTGAGGGCATCACCGCCAATACCATGGTCGAGGAAGGAAACCCCGCCGACAAGATCGTGGAAACGGCCAACGGCCTCGGCAGCGATCTGATCGTGCTCGGCAGCCACGGCTGGCACGGCCTCAGCCGGTCCATCCTGGGCAGCACCACCGAGCGCGTCATCGCCCACTCCAACATCCCGGTGCTGGTGGTGCGTTGACCATGGCCGGCCACAGGAATCTGCTGGTCACCGTCAACGGCTCCGCCGAAGCGCAGCACGAGGATTCGCAGGCGCTGAAGGAGGGCTTGCGTCTGGCGGCGGATGAGAACTGCTGGGTCACGGTGCTGGAGGTGGTCGCCCCTTACGAGGGCGAAATCGACCTCACCGGCATCAGGAACATCCGCCAGGTGCTGACATCCGACAGGTCCGGCGAAGCCCGGGCCTGGAACCGGGCTCTCCGCAGGGAGGACGCCGCCCGCGTCAGGGTGGAACAGGGCGAGCTGCCGGAGACGATCAACCGGGTCGCGGCGGAAGAAGGTTGCGACCTCATCATCATGGGTGTCCGCAAGCGGGGCGGGCTACTGCGCCGCTTCATGGAAGGCAACCTGGTCCACCGGGTCACCAGCGGCGCTCCCTGCTCGGTGATGGTTGTTGATTCCTAGCTGTTTTGTGATAAATTAGAATCATGCGGCGCCGGCGCAAGCCGGCGCCGCTGCTTTTTCTGAATAATTATTTCGTCCGCGAACCGAACCAGTTGGCCAGAGGCGTATCCGAGGCGCTGTGGAAGATGATCGAACCGAAGACCACCAGCGCCGTCAGCTGGAAGATGCGTTGCCCTTCCGGCACATCCATGGAGAGCACCAGCAGCGAATAGGCGATGCAGGCCACGCCCTTGGGGCCGAACCAGGACATGAACAGCCTCTGGGGCCAGTCGAGCCTGGTGCCGGCAAGCGCCGGCAGCAACGCGATGGCCCGGGCGGCGAAGAGGACGAAGACGGCGAAGAGGATGCCGCTGGCGCCGTCACCCAGCAGCAGGCTGAAGGTAAGCAGGCTGCCGAAGATCACAAAGGTCGCCAGTTTGAGCACCTCGCCAACGTCGCGGCTGAAGCGCGCAAAAACGGCGGTGTCGCCCTCGACGGCGCCGGCGAAGACGATCCCGGCCACATATACGGTTATGAAACCGTTGCCGGTGAGCAGGATCGAGATGCCATAGAGCAACAGCGCCACGGCGAAGGCGTAAAGCGAGCGGTAATGAGGCACAAGGCTGAGCCGCCCCCGAAACAGGCGCAGCAGGCGCACGGCCAGGAAGGCGCCGGCGACGCCGACGGTGGCGCCGATGAGCAGGTCGAAAGTAAGAAAACGCCACCAGGCATGCTCGGCGCCACCAACGCCGCCGATCTGAAGCGCCAGCGCGAAGATGAGCACTGCCGGCAGCGCCAGCCCGTCATTGAACCCCGACTCCAGGTTGAGGCTGTTTCTGATCGCCGACGGGATCTTGCGGTTGGTGACGACTGAGGAGGTCAACACAGGATCGGTCGGGCTCAGCAGCGCCCCGAGCAGAAGCGACTGCGGCCAGCTCAGCCCGATGATGAAGCGGGCGGCGGCGGCGGTGACGATCGCGGTCAGCGGCATGGCGATAAGCAGCGAGCGCAGCGGAACGCGCCAACCCCTCCGGACCACTCCCCTCTCGACCTCGAGGCCGTCGACGAACAGGATCACCAGCAGGGTGAGTTCCGTGACCCGTTGTACGAACGGCGAGGAAGCGCTCTCATTGATGAGGCCGAAGCCCTGGCTTCCCAGGACCATGCCGGCGCCGAGAAAGACGATCGCCAGCGAGAGGATGCTGCGGTTGGCTAGTCCTGAAAGCAGCGCCCCGAGTACCAGCAGCAGTCCCAGTAACAAAAGGTATAATTCGAAGGTTTCCATTCAGCGGCCTGCCGGAACAGGGCCCGTGGCGACCGGGCCTTACTCCAGATCCAGCCTCGCGCCGGGGGTGGCGGAAGCGCTGGGAACGACCACGACCGGACAGGCGAGATCGCGCCCGACCTGCCGGACCACCCGCTCCGCGGTACTGCCGATGAGCTGGCGTCCCAGGCGCCGGCGGCCGGTGGCGCCCAGCACGATCATGGCCACGTCGGGGTCTTCCTGGGCAAAACGGATTATCTCCCGCGAGGAATCGCCGTGGCGAACCTGCAGATCGACCTCGAGCCCGGCTTTGCCGGCTTCGGCCTCAAGCTCGCCCAGGATGCGGCGGGCGTGCTCTTCGAGTTCGCCGGCGACTGTGTCGCGCACCGCTCCCCAATCGGAAGCATAGCGGTCGATATCGACGACGCGCAGGCCGGTGAGGCTGAGCCCCATCTTGGCGGCTATCTGAAAAGCGTAGCGGGCGGCGTCCATGGCCGGTTCCGAACCGTCCGTCGCTATGAGGATCTTCTTCGCCACTCTCGACTCCTGTTGCGATCGATCAAGCCCGGGACCGGTATGTCAGTTCCGGCTTTAGCTACATGACACCAGGACCGCGCACTTCGAGTGTCCGATGACGCGCTCGGTGACGTGGCCCATGAGGAGCTTACCAAGACTGCCCTTGCCGTGACAACCGACGACGATCAGATCGGCCCTCTTCTCAATCGCGGTCTCGACGATGCGGGCAAAAGGCTTGCCAGTGGCCGTCATTGTCTCGCAGGCGACGCCCTCGGCATCTGCCGCCTGCTTGACCTTGTTGACGTTCTCCTGGGCCGCCGCGGCTTTGTCCGCTGACGCCGCTGAAGAAAAAGCTATCAGGGAGCCGCCGACCTTCCTGGCGATCTTGATGGCGTCTCTGGCGGCGGCCTCTCCGTGCGGCGAACCGTCGGTGGCCGTGAGTATCGTCTTGAACTCGGTGGGGCAGTCACGGGGAACGACCAGGACGTCGCAGGGCTGATGGCCGACCACGCGGGCGGTGACGCTGCCCATGGCCATGCGCTTGATGCCGGTCATGCCGCGCCGGCCCATGACGATGATCTCGCTCGCGTTCTTGCGGGCTTCATCGACGATGATCTGATAAACGCTCTCACCGGTGTGGGTCTCGATGGCGGCTTCGACTCCCGAGGCTTCAGCCGCGGCCTTTATCGCTTCAAGCATTTTCTTCGCTTCCTGCTCCTGCTTCTCGACGAAATCAGGCGCGTGGGCGGCGAATTCGACGTTGGCCTCGACCACTGAGATCGCGGTCAGATGGCCGGAGCACTTTTTCGCCAGATACAGCGCTTCCCTGACGGCGCCCTCGCAGAACTCGGAACCGTCGGTAGCCAGCAGGATCTTGTCCAGGTTGTCGATCGGGCAGATGTCAGTCATATCAGTGACCTCCCGACGGAATCACGCCTGATGCCGCAAGCACCAGGATTATGATTTCCAGTGAAGCCAGCAAAGCATAGACCATGTCCTTCTTTTTGATAAAAATCGGAATTATGGCCAAGTAGCACAGAGCCGTGATCGACGCCAGCAGCGCGATCGGCGCGAAGTTGAGAAAGTCGCCCTCGCCCAGGCGCTCTACCCATGACCAGCCCTTTTCCACGCCGATAGCCTCGAGGTATTTTTCTCCTTTGAGACCCCAGAACTTGGACACATCGCCCACCGGCACATGCGGTTTGGGCATGCCGATGAGGTAGAGGATAAAAGTGATCACGAGCAGCACGAAACCGATCTTCATCATCGCGCCCAGGACTGCCGCATATCTTTTCTGTTCCTCGCTGGCGCCCGTCGATGAAGCCGGAGTATTTACTTTGCCTTCCAAGGTTTCCTCCTTTTCGCTATAAGCCAGAACGGAACCAGGATGACCTGGTTGTGTTATTTCCAGATTCCCAGTCCTTTAAGCAGCGCGCGCAGACCGGCGAAGCTCAGCATCACCAGAACCAGGACGCGCACGGCTGACGGCTTGGTCTTTTCCAGGATCCTCACGCCCATGAGCGAGCCGAGCATGATGCCGATGATCGAGGGCACGACGATCATGGGAATGACGTCGCCGGCGTTCATGTACATCCAGGCGGCCGAGGTGTCGGTCGTCGCCAGCAGGAACTTGCTTGTAGCCACGGAGATCTTCAGCGGCGCGCCCATGACCAGGTTCAGCACGGGCACGTTGGCCCAGCCGGCGCCGAGGCCGAACATTCCGGCCATGAAGCCGATGCCGACGAAGAGCACCAGCCCGTGGATGGTGCGATGTATCTTCCAGTCGATGTCCTTGCCGGAGGTCGGCTCGTGATAGATGCCGCTGATCCGCAGGACGCTCGAGAGCTTGTCCGCTTTCTGCACATCCGGGTACTCAGACTTCTTGGCCAGGAACATGATGACCACGATCGCCAGGATGGCGAGTCCCATGGAGGTCTGGATGATGGAGTCGGAGAGCGCGAGCCCGACCATGGCCCCGCCGATAGCGGCGGTCGAGGCGATCAGCGCCACGGGTATGGCCAGGCGCAGATCGGCAAAGCCTTTCTTAAGCAGTCCCGGCCCGGCGGCAAGCGATCCCGCCAGGGCGACCAGCAGGCCGGCGCCCCTGACAAAGTCCATTCCGAAGGGAAAGAAGCCGCCGATTATCGGGGTGTAGAGAACGGCGCCGCCGACTCCGCCCAGCACCGCCAGGATACCGAGGGCGAAAGTGACGACGAACAGGATGATCGGCCAGGCCCACCAGACCAGGCCCGAATCGGCCCCGCCCGGATTGGCCGGCGAAGCTTCACCCGTGGCCGCCTGCACCATGCTCACCGCGAAAATCGCCATGAGGAAGATCAGGACGATGGTGAAAAGTAGCGTACGTTTCGTGGACATGTTCCTCCTTTAAACAGTTCCGCTTGAGATATTTCAAGGCGCCAGGGCTTGCGACGCCGGTCTCTGGTTGATGTGGCGCTGCGGATTCGAGAGGAACAGAGCTTTCGGCCAGGTCGTTTCCGCCCGCGTCAAACTCCGAGATAATACCACATTAATCGTAAATTTTCAGTTACATATCGCAACATATTAAAACTAAATGCAACACTATTGGGAAATTTTGATGGAAATATTGAGGAAATTGCACAAAAACAGTGTTGCAGGGAAAATTCCCCAGGAAAAAGGGGGAGGGGGTATTTACGAGAAAGCGGAGAAGCGGGTCACGCGCGCGTCAGCGGTCGCACCATTTGCCCAGGAGGCACTTCCCGGCTTTTTTGCGCGGGATTTCGGAGAAGCGGTCGTCCTTGGTGCAGAGCCAGATGTCGCGGGCGGTGCGGTATTTCGCGGAGTCCTTGTAGAGATGCCTGCAGGCGGACTCCGGCTTGGGGGGAAGCTCTCTGTCGATGCGTTGCGACGGGGTCATGGCCTAAAAAGGATAGCACGAAAAGGGGGCCCGGTTACGGATAAGTGACCAGGGTGTTGTTGTTCTCGTTGGATTCAAGGATATTGAACGCGCCTCATGAGGAGCTGTAGTCGGCTACCACGATCATGTTGTAGTTACCCGAAGGCTTGGCGGGAATGACCAGGCCGGTGCTGCTGGCATAAGTCTCGCCGCTATTGACGTTGCCGTGACGGGTGGCGCTTCCCACGAGCGTGTCAGACGCATCGAAGACTCCATCGTTCGAGAGATAGATGGAATCGGTCATGGAGCCCAGCCAGACCTGGCCGATGGCCGTGCCGTCGCCGGAGTTATACACGTGCCAGGCGGCGCTGACGGGATCGCCCGAACGGACGATGTAAGGCACTTCTAAATCATTGACGATCAGGTCCGGATTCTTGATGGTGATGGGCCGGGCCGCGACGGCGGCAATACTATGCCGGCGAGCTCGCCTTGACGAAGGTCATCTGCATGCTCGACAGCGCTCCGGTCAGGGCCTGGGCGTCCTGATCGGGAAGGCGCTTGCCGACCGCCTCGAGCAGCGCCTTGTAGCCGTCGATGGCCAGGCTCGCCTGCGCCAGGTCCTTGACGTCGGCCGTGTCTTCGGTGAGGCCCATTTTCATGTAGGCGAGGTTGGTCAGCGAGATCATGAACTGAACCAGGACGTCGTCGACCTTCTGCATGCGGAACTGCTTCTCGAACTCCGCGCGCAGCTCCTCCTCGGTCATCTCGCCGAGCTCTTTTTCGCCGGCGGACGCGCCGGTTTCTTCCTGCCCGGCAGGGGTTGTCTCTTGCGCGGCGGTCTCTTCCTGCTCGTGCTCGGCGGATTCCTCCGCGCCGATTTCTTCCTTTTTTTCCTCGCTCATGAATGCCTCCTGTTGGTGAGATGCGGGCCTGTGGGGCGGGGCAGGCCGCCGGACTCGGGAACCTACTGCTGCCGCACTATATAGATGGACCCGCTGGTGTCATCCGAGATATACATTTTATTATTCGCGAAGATGATATCAACCGGGCGGCCCCAGGGCTTGCCGCTGGCGGGGTCGAGCCAGCCGGTGATGAAATCGCTGACGTTGCCGCCGGCGTCGACGCGCACAACCTTGTATCCGGTGGGAACGGTGCGGTTCCAGGAACCGTGGAAAGCGATGAAGAGGCTGTTCTGCCAGGCGGCCGGCCAGGCGGGATCGGTGAGGAATCGCAGGCCCAGCGGCGCCGAGTGCGCCTGCAGCTCGACGGCCGGCGGCTCGCTGGCGGCACACTTTGAGACGTTGGCCGGGTCGCTGCTGAAATTATGGTCGACCACCCGGTCACCGTAGCATTGGGGCCAGCCGTAGTTCTTGCCCGGCGTGATGATGTTCACTTCGTCGGGGGGCAGGTCGTCGCCGAGGTTGTCGCGGCCGTTGTCGGTGCCCCAGATCTCTCCGGTGACGGGATTCCAGGTGAAGCCGACCGTGTTCCTCAGGCCCGAGGCGATGACCTCGCCGCCGCTGCCGTCGAGGTTGTAACGCGACATGGCTGCGCGGCGGGTGTCCGTCTCCAGGCAGACGTTGCAGCTGCTACCGATCGTGAGGTAGAGCATGCCGTCGGGGCCGACGCTGATGGTGCGGGTGTCGTGCCCCCTGGTGGGAAGGCCGGGGATGATCACCTGTGCGGCGCCGACCTTGCCGCCGCCCAGGTACTGATAACGGGACACCTGTTTCTGCTCGGCGACGTATAGGTACCCTTCGTGCAGTGTGATTCCCGACGGAACCGAGAGTCCCTTGATCACCGTGACCGGCTGCGGGTTGGCTTCGACAAGGTTGAATGCCAGGACGTTGCCCTCCCCTATGGCGGTTGCCAGCAGCAGGCCGTCATCGGTCACGGCCATCATCCGCAGGCTGCCCTGTCCCGTGACCCAGCGGCCGATGGTGAAGCCGGTGGGAAGCGTCAGGGTGTGGCCGTCGACGGCGACGTCATGCGTGGCGGTTGAGGACGTATTGGCCTGGGTCGCGGCCCCGGTTGCGGACGTCGCGCCGGTATTGTCAGTTGAAGTCGCGCCGCCGCCGCAGGAGAGCAGCGGCAGCGCCAATAACAGGGAAGCAACGACGGCAATGGCCGCGGCGCCGGTTTGTAAGCGGCGGCGCCACCGTGGTATCATTTTTCTGTTGCTTATACTAATAAAGTTAAACCGCTGCACTTTCACTTTCCTCCTGGCGCTTTGCCACCCCGCACGCGGTAACCCGAACGGCAGATGTGAACAGACTCGCTTCATCTTGTAAAGAAACCGGGCTGCAGACCGTACGTTTTTTGTACTGTCCGGAAGTAAACCTTCCCTTTGTTATTTCCCGCATCGCGGTCATCGCAATCTCGGTGGTCATCGGCGCCGCGACCCATATCGTCAGCCAGTCACCAAGCGGCGTGCCCTCTTACCTGAAGGTTTTTGCCGTCTGGGATGGTTCCTGGTATGTGCGCATTGCCGAGACCGGCTACCACGAGCATTTCGACAAATTCCCCGATTACGTCTGGTTCCCGCTGTATCCGTTGCTGATTCGCCTGTTTTCGGTTTTTACATTCGGCAATTACCTGGTAGCGGCAATCGTGCTCTCGAATGTCTGCCTGGTGCTGGCGATGATCTTCATCTATCGCTACACCGAGCTGCTGCTGGGCCGGCCGCTGGCGCGGCGCTCGATCCTGTACCTGGCGATCTTCCCGCTGTCGTTTGTCTTCTCGATCGCCTACCCGGCCTCGCTAAAGCTGCTGCTGGTGGCGGCCGCGTTTTATTTCGCGGAGACCGGGCGCTGGCGGCACGCCGGCATCGTCGGCATGCTGGCGGCGGCGACCAACCCGCTGGGCGTCTTCATCTGCTTCCCGCTGGTGCTTCTATATCTACGGAAGAAGAACTTTTTGAGGAAGGGAGCCGCCGGACGGCCGCGGCTGGGGCTGCAGGTGCTGTGGCTGGCGCTGATCCCGCTGGGGATTATCGCCTACTATGGATATCTGTATTTCCTGACCGGGAACTTCTGGGCCGACGTCGACGGCGAGGGCCACTTCGGGCGCTCGTTCGGCATGTTCTTCTCGACCATCTTCAATTCGCTGCGGCTGGCCAACACGGGCTCGGTGCTGGCGCTGCTGGATCTGGCTTTCATGGGGATGTACGGGGCGCTGCTGGCCTTCATGCTCTGGACCAGGCGCTTCCGGCTGGAGCATTTCCTGCTGGCGGCGCTGTTCGTGATCATCCCGCTCTCGACGGGGCAGACCGACGGCATCGGGCGCTACGGCATGGCCGCCTTCCCGTTCTTCTGGGCGCTGGCGGCGCTCGGCGAGAAACGGCCCGCGTTCCACCGGGCCTACCTGGTGCTGGCGCCGGCGTCGCTACTGGCGCTGCTCTTGCTGGTGGGGACGCCGATGTTTGTGCCGTAGGCGTCAACCTGTCCCTGAAATTGCCAATTAAGTAATGTGTCCCTAAAACTATGAATTAAGTAATGTGTCCCCCCGGTTGTGGCTGTTGTATACTTCTTGATTGTTTCCGTGAAACCGTCCCGGAGGAGTTTCCATGCCAGCAGGAAGAATAGGGGTCATCGGCGGCTCGGGCTTCTACGAGCTGCTGTCCAATCCCCGTGAAGAGAAGGTTTCGACGCCGTTCGGCGATCCCAGCGACGTCATCACCATCGGCGAGATCGCCGGACGCGAGGTCTGCTTCCTGCCCCGGCACGGGCGCGGGCACCGCATCCTGCCGACCGACCTGCCCTTCCAGGCCAACATCCTGGCGATGAAACAGCTGGGCGTGGAGTGGATCATCTCCTCGAGCGCCGTGGGCAGCATGAAGGAAGAGATCAAGCCGGGAGACATGGTCATCCCCGACCAGTTCATCGACCGCACCCGCCAGCGCCGCTCGACCTTCTTCGGCGACGGCTGCGTGGCGCATATATCTTTTGCCGACCCCGTCTGCGGAGCGCTGACGCGGGTCGTGGCCGAGGCCGCCCGCGCCGCCGGTGCGACGGTGCACGAGGGCGGCACCTATGTCTGCATGGAGGGTCCGCAATTCTCGACGCGCGCCGAGTCGCTCGTATATCGCAGCTGGGGCGTCGACGTCATCGGCATGACCAACCTGCAGGAAGCCAAGCTCGCCCGCGAGGCCGAGATCTGCTACGCCACGGTGGCACTTGCCACCGATTATGACTGCTGGTATGAGGGCGAGGAAGACGTGACCATACAGCAGGTCATCGAGACGGTGGGCAAGAACGTCGCCATGGCCAAGAAGATCGTTGAGGAATCGGTGCCGCGCATTCCCGAGACCCGCGGCTGCGGCTGCGCCTCGGCGATGCAGTACGGCGTGATGACGGCGCCGGAGGCGATCCCGGCGGCGACGAAGGAGAAGCTGAAGGATATCATCGGGAAGTATATTTCCTGAAGGCCCGCACATTCTTTATAGAACGTACTTACTGAAAAAGAGGGCGTTACTGAGCGGCGTTCCTTACTCCAGGCCAAGTGACTACTTGGGATGTCGACTCAATCAATCTTAGCTGACCCGTGTTTTGCCATCGGCTCCAATTGTTAGCAATCACACCTCGAGCTCGTGCGACAAGACTATCTAGCCGTGGGTGAATTACCACCAGTCGTCTACCTGGATCAGCCGAGATCCATTGAGCTACCTTTGTATTGATACCTTTGTCTCGAAAGCCATATCCGCAGACTATCATTAAATCTTCCAGCTACGCTTTACGGCAAACACGCGGCCTATCGCGAGGCCGACGGGTTCGATGTCAGTGATGCTTCCGAGCTTGAAGGGACGGAGTTCAATGTCGGCGAGGAAGAAGCTACCCACGCAGAATTTCTTCCAGGTATGTCCCGATGCGGTCCTTGTTGGTTCCGAGGCTTGAAAACTGTTTGTCGCAGATATCACTGAAGCGGGCCAGATCCTTGCGATTTATGTTTTCCTGATCTTCAAAAATGCCGAGAGAGTGAAACTTAAGACCCCACCTTTCAAATTGCAGCATCGTGATAGTAGCGACCTGAGTGCGATGATCGCCCAGGAGAGCAAAAATATGCAGCGGCCGTTTCATGCCATTTATCCGGCAGTCCACTGTGTAATTACCGTCAGGGTCGTGTTCTGGATCATTCCAATCGAAGGATCTTCTATCTTCGGGTATCAGTTCTGTCATCAATGCGCGAAAATCATCCATGAAAGTTGATTTCACTCTTTCGCGAGACAGAAATGTGACGTCGCTGATTTTCAGTAAGGCCTGCACAAATGAGTACAGGGCGTCGCCGTACTGTTCATTATCGATGCGAAGAACCAGCTCGCCCTCCTGGTCTTCAACCCCGAATACCGAAAGTGCGTTACTGATTATTTTTTGACGTGTCCCTTTTTGGAGGTCTTTTTCATCCAGGCTATAAGTGAGATGCATGTAAGTATGGCCCTCATCGGAAAGGAGCCAGCGGTTATTTTCCCGCCTGAGAACAATAGCGAGGTGATCTCCATCTTCGAACAGGAATGGCGTAAAAACCCGGAACCGATTGACCCCCTCCGGAGTCAGTCTGAGTTTTGAGCAGGCTTTTTCGCGGAATTCGCGTTCTATCGTGTCAAGATTCATATTTATCCCTCCTCGAATAGCTGCTGCTGAGGATCGTATGGCAATTCGAAGCCGCATTCTTCAAACATGCACCGAAGTGCACTATGATAGTCATTGAACTTACCCGAAGTCTCAGCAAATGTGTCTTCTCTGGCACCAAGATCCTGATATCTCTCTGTGGCCATGTGAACATGAAAATCATAAAAAGTATTTTTCTCAATTTCGTTAGAATGTTCGTGACTCTTGCCGTTGTACCTTCGCAATCGAAACAGCTGATTCGTGTCGGGAATAGCGACAGCAAGAATGATGGAAAAATCCAGGATGTTAAATATGCCCTGACGCAGGATCAACCTGAAACTATTACCGTCATCTCCCGCAACATCAAGAAAGCTTTCTTTGTGGCCTCTCTTGTCCCGCAACTTTGTGTATGATTTATAATCAGCTGGCAGCTGCTTACGTGCGGCGATCATTTTTGCAATTTCGTCGTCAGAATATTTGGCTGCCATCCTGCAACACTTCTCCTACGTCGATCGCGTCCAAATCATGCTTGCAGTGTCAGAAATCCTATCATGCCGAACGGACAGTCAATGTTGGAAACCGCAGCCCGTCAAACTAATCATGCTAGTGGATTTTACGATAAAGCCTAAGGCCATTTCTTCCTCAATTTGTTTTCCAGCAAGAACCCGGCCGCGTCTTCTCCTCTTCCCTTGTATGAGGCCAGGTCCAGATAGAGCTGGACCATGCCCACGATGGACTGACCATTCATTTCTTTATTTCCGTAAAAAACGCCCTCATCATATGGTTCGAGAATAGTAACGTTCGGGCCGCTGTCGACTTGCTTCATGCCGAGTTCTTTTATCAGCGGGGCTGCATCTCCATCCAGATAAACGAAAACCCTTTGGTAACGTGAAAAGGGTGCAATATTCCTGGCTGCAGAGAAGAGGGTGAATGCGTACTGCTGTTTCAGCTTGCCCAGGCTTGCTGCGATTTTACTTTCGATTTCAGATACATCCGCCGCCAGGTAATAATCGGACCACCTGTTCTTCCTGAGCGTGTACTTTTTGCTCCATTTCATCAACAGTCTTTCAGGGTCCGTTAACCTGAAACCGGCCGGCTCCTTTTTTAAAAGATCTTCCTCTTCAAGCTTGGTTTTAATGTTTGATACCATCCCGATACTTAACTTTGCTTCCTGTGCAAGGCTTTTTACTTTCCAGATGCGACCGGGATTCTCCAGCACGACACGAACCGCCCTGCTGGTCCTGGGAGAAAATAGCGACTTAAGCTCCTGTTCCTGCTTAAACAAATTTGGACGCCCCTGAACCTGCAGATAAACACGATCGAAGAACAGGCCGAGATTTCCGGCCAGGTCCATATAGCCAACGCCGGCTTCCCTGCAGATTTCCGCCGAGCGCTCCGAGATATACGGTGCAACCAGCACGCCATACCAGGCCGGCATCATTGAGGCCATTGTTGCGAGCCCCCTCGAGGCTTCCCGTGCGGCCTTGGGAGTTATTTTCGTTTTTACCTCGATTACGAGAGCTTCTGGCCCATCTGGCGTCGAAATCTGGAGAAGCATGTCCGGCCGGAATAAGGTTGGCTGATCTTGCGGCTGCTCGAAGCGAGTGGCGCCAAGTTCTATGAATGGTACTTTCGCCAGGGCCTCGCGAAGCCTTGCGTCTGCTTTTTTAATGAGTTCGCTTTCCATAATTTTCATTATATCCACTCTTTCATTATTTATTGAAACATACTATATATTAAATTATGCCCAAGAATACAGGGTTATTTCATTTTATTATCATTTTCAGTAGATAGTAAACATATATGTGAGGAAAACAAGCTTTGGTCATTCGCGTGTATCGAATGGTACTGGTTATTTAGTTCGGGGCTATCGATGCGGTGGCCCCGCATTTTTGACTTATTGTTATATTTAGTCGTGTTGTTTTTACTTCCAGGGATTGGTTATACTATTATCGACAGGTAAAACTTTACCGAGGAATGGCCGGAAATGTATACCGCGAAAACATCCTCCAAGGGGCAGATCGTTATTCCCAAGGAATACCGCGACAAGCTGGGAATAAAGGCTGGCGACCGCGTGGGAATAAGCGTCGTGGCCGATCGTGTCGAGATCTATGCGCTGCCTGACGATCCTGTCGAGGCATACTGCGGTATCTTCTCGGATGGACCGTCACTCGTGGACGCCCTGATGAAGTCCAGAAAAGAAGATCAGGAGCATGAAGAGCGCCGTTCAGGTTCTTGATGCCTCGGCCCTCCTGGCTTACCTGAAGAAGGAGCCCGGGTATGCAGCCATGGTCGATATTCTCAGGACCGCCGAATCAAGCGGTCAATTCCTTCTGATAAACGAAATAAACCTGGGCGAAGTTTATTACATCCTCGCCAGAGAGAAGTCACTGGAGGCTGCGCGAACATTTATCTTCGATATCTTGCCCCAGCTCGCCATCGCAATTGAAAAAAATGCCTTTGATGACATCATCGATGCCGCTGAGATCAAGGCGCGTCTGCGCGTGCCTTACGTCGACGCTTTCGCTGCCGCACTAACAAGGCGTGAAGCAGGAATTCTGCTTACCTGCGACTCGGATTTCAGGAAAGTCGAAAAGGAAATCAGGATCCACTGGCTGCGCCAGCCGTCTCCGGGTGACAAAGCCCTGACTGCTCATTAGAATGTGTGGCATTGATTCTTACCGGTGCTCCCTCGAAAATTCACGGGGACGTGTTTTGCCGGAAACCAGGAAACATCCCCCTTAGGAGGCAGCGTGTCTATATTGGTAGTAGGTTCCATCGCCCTCGACTCGGTCGAGACCCCCTTCGGCACGGCCGAGGAAGCGCTCGGCGGCGCCGCCGTCTATTTTTCCTACGCGGCCAGTTTCTTCAACCGCGTGCGCCTGGTGGGCGTCATCGGTGAGGACTTCCCCGAAGAGCATCTGCAGATGCTGGGAGAGCGCAACATCGATCTGGCCGGCCTGGAGCGCGGCCGGGGAGCCACCTTCCGCTGGAAGGGCCGCTACGACTACGACCTCAACGAGGCGCACACGCTCGACACGCAGCTGAACGTCTTTGAGACCTTCGCGCCCAAGATTCCCGACGAGTTCAAGGACAGCGACTTTGTCTTCCTGGCCAACATCCAGCCGGGGCTGCAGCTGCAGGTGGCCCGGCAGGCGACCTCGCCGCGCGTGATCGCCTGCGACACCATGAACTTCTGGATCGAGGGCGCCTACGACCAGTTGCGCGAAACGCTTAAATCTGTTGATATCCTGATCATCAACGACGCCGAGACCCGCGAGCTGGCGCGCGAGCCCAGCCTGGTGAAGGCGGCGCGGAAGATCCTCGAGTGGGGTCCGACGACGCTGGTGGTCAAGCGCGGCGAGTTCGGCGTGCTGATGTTCCACGGCAAGTCGGTCTTTTCGGCGCCGGCCTATCCGCTGGAGGACGTCTTCGACCCGACCGGCGCCGGCGACACCTTCGCCGGCGGCTTCATGGGCTATCTCTCGACCCAGGAAGAGGTCACCGAGACCGCCATCCGGCAGGCGATCGTCTTCGGCTCGACCCTGGCGAGCTTCAACGTCGAGGACTTCAGCCTCAACCGCATGAAGACCCTGCAGATGCAGGAGATACTCGACCGCTTTGCCGAGTTCAAACTGCTCTCGCACTTCGAGGAGATAGACGCTGACGGTTTTTGATCCCGATATGGAACCACCGCGGTTGATAACGGAGTAGATCCATGCTTTGGAAGAACCTCAAATTCTGGCGCATCGCCACCTTCGGATTGTTCGCCGCCGTGCTGGCGCTGGCGTACCCGCATTTAAAGCCCGAGCCGCATTTCGTCCTCGAGCAGTCGGACATGCAGATCGTCACCTCGCCTCAATATGGGGCGAAGTTCACCTACACGATCAAGAACGACGGGGGCGCCGGCGGCGAGACCTATGTCAATTTCCATTGCTATCTATATGACCGCGGCGGCGACCAGGAAGACGATTACGAGACCGTGGGAATCAATTCCGGCGAGACCAAGTCCGGCGAGTTCTTCATGGAGCTGCGGCCGGGGCAACCGGTACATGACTGGCGCATCGAGCTTACCTAGGGCTCGAATAGGGAATATGGAACATATGGAACTTCCGGTTGATAGCTGGTATGCAGCGTTACATGATCGCCATTCCTGGCGCGCCTATCAGGAACGAGGGCTCGAGAATGACAAGCTCACCGCCATGAGGGAAGTCTGCTCGGGCATGTCGGGCCAGGGGGCGCGCGCCGAAGTCTCCACCCGCAACCTCGAATACATCTTTCGCGGAGTCATCGGCTCATACGGCTCCGTCACTGGCGCCTCTGCTTATGCGGCATTCATCGGTGACCTCGATGACCCCAATGTGCAGGAAAAAGTCGGCTACATGGGCGAGGGCATCGTACTCGAAGCCGTGGCGCGGGGCCTGTCCACCTGCTGGGTCGGGGGCTATTTCCGGCCGGAGGCCGTCGCCAAGGATATTCCTGTCGGCGAGAACGAGAGCGTGATCGCGGTGACGCCGCTCGGCTACCGCACCGAGACCGCTTCCATAAATGACCGCGTCCTTAAATCAGTTGCCAAAAGCCGCACCCGTAAACCACTGGCGGAGCTCTGCAGCGGTCTGCCGCAGCAAGAGTGGCAGCCGTGGATGAAAGGGGCGCTTGAGGCCGCGCGCATCGCCCCTTCGGCTGTTAACCGCCAGCCGTGGCGCTTTGAGGTCGCCGGCGACGGCATCACTGTTTCGGCGGCAAAGCAGAAAAGCTCTTCGAGGATCTCTGAGCGGCTCGACTGCGGCATCGCCATGCTGCACCTGGAGCTGGGCGCCCGGCACGCCGGGGCGCAGGCAAGTTGGGAATTCCTCGAGGCTCCGCAAGTCGCCCGGCTACGGTTCGGCTAATACCACCGGACGCCTCCCTGCTGCGGTTTGTGTAATACCGCTGAATTAAGTAACGTGTCCCCATAATTGGCAATTAAGTAATGTGTCCCCCTGGTCGGGAGTGTGTGTTTTGCCGCTGGTCACCGCCGACAACCTGGTCAAACAATTTAACGGCCTCACCGCGGTCGGCGGCGTCAGCTTCACCATCGAGGAAGGCCAGATCTTCGGATTCCTCGGGCCCAACGGCGCCGGCAAGTCCACGACCATCTCCATGCTTTCCACCTACCTGATGCCCAGCTCGGGCGACGCCGTGGTCGACGGCTTCAGCGTCACCCGCCAGGCCGGCAAGGTCAAGGGCATCATCGGCGTGGTCCCCCAGGATATCGCCCTCTACCCGACCCTGACCGCCATCCAGAACCTGAGATTCTACGGCAAGATGTACGGCCTGGGCGGCGGACTGCTGGACCGCCGCTGCAGGGAACTGCTGGAGCTGGTCGAGCTCTGGGACCGCCGCGACAGCCGCGTCGACCAGTTCTCGGGAGGAATGAAGCGCCGCGTCAACATGGCCGCCGGCCTGCTGCACAGCCCGCGTTTCCTGCTGCTCGACGAGCCCACCGTCGGCGTCGACCCGCAATCGCGCGAGCACATCTTCGACACCATCATGCAGATACGCCAGTCGGGCACGACCATTCTCTACACCTCGCATTACATGGAGGAAGTCGAGCTGCTTTGCGACTACATCGCCATCATGGACAAGGGCAAGCTGGTCGCTAGCGGCACCCTGAAGCAGCTGCTGTCGATGCTCGGCGAGGGCGGCGTCATCGAGCTGGAGATCTCGCCGCCGGGCTGCCTCCGGGGCCTGGAGGAACAGCTCGGCGGGCTCAAGGGCGTCACCAGCGTCAGGCACCAGGACGGGCGCCTGGTGATCTCATCCGAGAACAGCGCCCACTCCCTGCCGCCGGTGCTCAGGTCGCTGGAGGAGACCGGCTGCAAGGTCGACCACCTGGAGATATACAAACCCAACCTGGAAAAACTCTTCATCCACCTGACCGGCAAGGAACTGCGGGAATGAAAGTTGATGCAACCGTCTAAATTTGACATAGAGCCGCGCCGGTGAAACAGTTCCGGCGACTGCGGGACATCTCCGCCAAGGACCTGCTCGTAATCGGCAAGGACCGCGGCTCCTGGATCGTGCTGCTGCTGACGCCGCTGGCCGTGATCATGGTGGCGTCCTTCGCCCTGGGGCCGGCATTCAAGGGTCAGCTCAAGTCGCAGCTACTGGCCGCCAACCTCGACCAGGGCCAGATTGGCGGGCAGCTGATCGACTCGCTGAAAGCCACCGAGGGGCTCGAAGTCATCCAGGGCAGCGCCCAGGAGTGCGCCGACCTGGCTGCCGGCGACCAGAAATTCAAGACCAGCATGGTCATTCCGGCGGATTTTTCCAGTAGAATACTAAGCGGTGCCGGAACCGGCCTGCACGTCTACGTCGATCCCAGCGATAACGTCAACCGGCCCTTCATGGTGGGCATGATCGACGGAGCTGCGAGCCGCCTTTCCGGGATGGTCACCGCGGTGCGGGTTTCGGTCACCGAAGTGCAGAAGTTTTCGCCCGGCTCGGACCCGGCCCAGGTGGCCGGCGACGCGGCGCCCGCGGCGGTCCAGCAGATGGCCGCAAACCCGCCGGTCGCTGTCGAGATCAGTAACGCCGGCGGCATGCAGGACATCAACATGTTCGATACCCAGGCGCCGGGCTACTCGGTGATGTTCCTGCTATTCGGGGTCATGCTGGGCGCAGAAGGACTTCTGGAGGAAAGGGACAAGGGGACTCTGGGAAGGCTGCTGGTGGCGCCTGTATCCGAAGCGGCGATCCTTGGCGGGAAGCTGGTGGCGCAATTCTTTGTAGCGGCGGTGCAGATGATCATCCTTTTCGGCGTCGGCCATTTTGTCTTCGGCATGCACCTGGGCAATTCGATTGCCGGGCTGGTGCTGATGATCGCGATAACCGCCTTCACGGCGACCGCTTTCGGCATCCTCCTGGCGAGCGTGGTCAAGACCCGCCGGCAGGCTACATCGGTGGGGACGCTGGTGATCATTTTGATGTCGGCGCTCGGCGGCAGCTGGTGGCCGCTCTCGATCGAGCCGCAGTTCATGCAGACCCTGGGGCACCTGACCATCAACGCCTGGGCGCTCGACGGCCTCAACGCGCTGATTCTAAACGGCAAGGGTTTGGTTGACATCTTGTCACAGGCGTCAGTACTCTTCGGGTATGGCGTCGTCTGCTTCCTTATAGGCATCAAGACCTTTAAATTCAGGACCGCCTGATGGACAAAGACATACATACAAATAGTGACAGGCCGGCTAGGCGCAGACCTGCCCGGCGCAGGCCGGACCGGGCGGCAACGGCATCCTCGCGCCGTCGCTACCTGGTCCTGCTTTCGGGAATCGCCGCCCTGGTGCTGGCGATCATTCTGATAAATTCCTCCACGGGCAAGCCCGGCCTGGCGGCGGGCAGCGGCGGCGGCGTGCGCATGATCCCGGTGGAAGGGGTCATCGATCCGCCGATGGCCGACTATGTCATCCGCAGCATCAGCGACGCCGAGCAGGACGGCACCGGCACGGTCGTGCTGCGGCTCGACACACCCGGCGGGCTCGACACCTCGATGCGCGATATCATCAAGAAGATGGCCGACTCGCCGCTGCCGGTAGTGACCTGGGTCGCTCCCACCGGTTCGCGGGCAGCCTCGGCCGGCACCTTCATCGTCATGGCCTCCGACGCAGCGGCGATGGCTTCCGGAACCAACCTGGGGGCCGCCCATCCGGTCGCCATCGGCGCCGACCTCACGACTGACGAGGGCATCAAGGTCACCAACGATGCCGCCGCCTACATCCGGGCGCTGGCAGAGACCAACGGCCGCAACGCCAATTGGGCCGAGCTGGCCGTGCGCCAGTCAGTCTCGCTCTCCGCTGACGACGCCCTCAGCCAGAATGTCATCGATTTCAAGGCCGACACCCAGGACTCGCTGCTCACACAGCTGGAAGGGTTCACCACCAAGGCCAAGAACATCACCCTGTCGACCAAAGACGCCGGCGTCAGCCAGGCTTCCTTCAGCCTCAAGGACAGCCTGCTGCACCTGCTGCTCGATCCCAATATCGCTTACCTGCTGTTCATCTACGGGCTGATCGCCATCATCTACGAGTTCGTGCATCCCGGCATCGGCATCGGCGGGGTGAGCGGCACCATCGCCCTGGTGCTCTCCTTTTATGCCTTGTATATGCTGCCGGTCAACTTTGCCGGCGTGGTGCTGGTCGTCGTCGGCATGATCATGCTGGCGGCGGAATTGTTCCTGCCCAGCCACGGGGCGCTGAGTGTCGGCGGCGTGGCCAGCCTCATCCTTGGTTCCTTTTTCCTCTTTGATTCCTCGGCGCCTTTTTTACGGGTATCGTGGCCGGTCAATGTGGCCCTGGCCCTGTTCGCGCTGGTCTTCTTCGCGGTCATCGCCCGCAAGGTGATGCAGGCCCGGCGCCTGCCGAAGCGTTCGAGCCAGCAGGCGATGATCGGCGAGATCGGCACAACCCGCAGCCGCCTGGACCCGCTGGGACAGATATTCGTCCGCGGCGAGATCTGGAGCGCCGAAGCCCCTGAAGGTGAGATTATCGAAAAAGGGGTAGAAGTAGAGGTAACCGATGTGCGCGGGCTTATGCTGAAGGTAAAGCAGGCCACGGAATATGGCGAAGGGGGTCAATGACCGGGTAACACAACCTGTCCCCATAATCGGCGATTAAGTAATGTGTCCCTTGTGAAAGTAATTAAGTAATGTGTCCCCCTAATTTTTTTGGAGGCTGGCATGGCTGTTGTGGCAATCATCGTGGCAATACTGGCTTTTTTCCTGCTGTTGATCGTGATGTCGTCGATCCGCATCGCCCGTGAGTACGAACGCGGAGTCATCTTCCGCCTGGGCCGGCTGATCAACACCAAGGGTCCGGGACTTTTCTTCCTGATACCTTTTGTTGACCGCATGGTCAAGATTGACCAGCGCGTCGTCACCATGAGCGTGCCGCCACAGGAGGTCATCACCCGGGACAACGTTCCCGCCAAAGTCAACGCCGTGGTCTACTTCCGGGTCATGGACCCGCAGAAGGCGGTCATCGAAGTCGAGGATTTCATCGTCGCCACCTCGCAGATCGCCCAGACCACGCTCAGGAGCACCCTGGGACAGTCCGACCTCGACCACCTGCTGGCCGAGCGCGACAAGATCAACCAGCAGTTGCAGCAGATCATCGACGAGCAGACTTCCCCCTGGGGCATCAAGGTAGTCACCGTCGAGATCAAGGACGTCGAGATACCGCAGACGATGCAGCGGGCCATGGCGCGGCAGGCCGAAGCCGAGCGCGAGCGGCGCGCCAAGATCATCGCCGCCGAAGGCGAGTACCAGGCCTCGGAGAAACTGGCGCTGGCCGCCAACGTCATCGCCGCCGAGCCGGTTACGCTGCAGTTGCGCTATCTGCAGACCCTTGCCGAGATAGCATCCGAGCATAACTCCACCACGGTCTTCCCCATACCGATCGATCTGATCAAGATGTTCCTGGAAAGGCCCGCGAAGTAGTGATGGATCAACCACAAGAACCATCGGCGCCGGCGCCGGGCGAAGGCGAAATCACTGGAGCATCCGCGCCGGAGCCGGGCGGCTCGGAGGCGCCGGCCCCCACGCCGGGCGAGGGCAGCTGGGACCTGCTTTCGGATGAGCCCGGTGAGCACCGGCAAGCGCCCCGGCAGTTCGGGCGCCCCCCGGGGGCGCCGGCCGGGCGCGGGCCCACCGTCCCCTGGACCGCCCGCGACGTCTTCATCATCGTCGGGCTGACGGTTGCCTCCCTGATCCTGGCCTTCTTCCTCATCCAGGTAATACTGGCCGTGGTTGTGTCGATCAGGCCCGATTTTAACACCAAGACCCTGGCCGATTCCGATCTGGTCACACTGCTGCTGCTGGCGGTTCAGTGGGCGGTTACGCTCGGTGTCGCCTTCGCCTACCTCAGCCGGAAGGGTTACAAGCTCACTCCCTGGGTCCTGGGCTTCCGCAAAACCCGGCCGGGAAGGGCCATCGTGTTCCTGGCGCTGATCCTGGTCGCCAACAGCATCTTTGGGATCCTGTACGGAGACCTCATCGACACCCTGGCCGGACCGGATCAGCTGCCGTCGAACGTGCCCGCACAAAACGTCACCAACCTCTTCGGGACGTCAGCCTTTGCCATCATCCTCACCTTTATCGCCGTCGCCCTGTTGACGCCGGTGATCGAGGAGCTCTTCTTCCGGGGGATCATCCACCGGGGCCTGGAGCAGCGCTTCGGTTTCCTGCCGGGGGCGACCATGTCCTCGGCGATCTTTGCCCTGGCGCACGTCGACTACCGCCTCTACGTACCCATCTTCGTGCTGGGATTCGGCTTCGCCTATCTGGTCCACAAGACCGGCTCCATCTGGCCCTCCATCGGCGGCCATTTCGTCATAAACTTCCTCGGAGTCATCGCTCAGTTCACCAGCCTCGGCAACTGACCCGGGGTCATGCCTGGGACTCGCCGGAGCCGGCTCGCCGCTGGTCCGTTACCATTTGCAACGCCTGTGTCCGCGCTGTTTTAAACCCAACGAAAAACATTATCTATAGACCCTTTTGAGGCTGAAAATCGGGTTTGTAATTCCGCCGCGGTTCCAATATAGTTAGCGCGAAATTCAGAGGTCAAAAAGCCTTTATCTTTGGAAGCCCAATCACGCCAGTCAACCGGTGCGTGCCCGTGGCAGTCACGGGTTTATTGCGGTTTCCCTCATCCTGTCAATGCGCATTCTCAAGGGGGACACTTGGGCCTGCTCGCGGCCATGAAAAGACCTGCTCGGCAGATGGGAGCGGTCGTTGACTCCTGATTATACTTATAGCTACCTGTCGGTAGCGGCGATGAGCCTGCTGGACTTCGTCTTCGTGCTGGGCATACTGGGCGCTTCCCGGATGATCCAGCGGCGCCATTCCTATCCCGAGAAACTGACCCCCTACGAATGCGGCATCCCCCCTGTCGGCGACAGCCGCACTCCCTTCGCCGTCAAGTACTATATCTTCGCGCTGCTGTTTGTCGTTTTTGACATCGAGGCTGTTTTTCTGTATCCATGGGCCATGATCTTCCGCAGCCTTGGCGGTTATGGCTTCGGAGAGATGATGGTCTTCTTCGCGGTGCTGCTCTTCGGGCTCATCTATGCCTGGGGCAAGGGCGCCCTGGAGTGGTTCTGACATGTCCTTCCTCGAGAACTACGAACATCCCAACATCCTAACGACGACCAGCGACAAGCTCTTTAACTGGGCGCGGTCGAACTCGATCTGGCCCTTCACTTACGGCCTGGCCTGCTGCGCCATCGAGATGATGGCATCGACGATGCCCCGCCACGACATGGCGCGCTTCGGCATGGAAGTCTTTCGCGCTTCCCCCCGGCAGGCCGACGTCATGCTGGTCTCGGGCACGATCACCGACAAGATGGCCCCGATCCTCAGGCACCTCTACCATCAGATGGCTGAGCCGCGCTGGGTCGTGGCCATGGGCGCCTGCGCCTGCAGCGGCGGCATGTTCTGGGATTCCTACAACGTGGTCCAGGGGGTCGACCTGCTGGTCCCGGCCGACGTCTACATCCCCGGCTGCCCGCCCCGTCCGGAAGCGCTGATCTACGGCATGATGCAGCTGCAGTTCAAGATCAGGCAGGACTCGCAGGCCGGCAAGTCCTTACGTCTGGCCCGCGGTCCCATGGGCGATCATGTTGACTTCAAGAAAGGAAACGGCGGCGGCGATTGACAGCGGAAGGTGCTAAATTGCAGGCGCCGCAGGCGCTCGAACATGCCCGGGACCTCCTGGGGAAACTCGCCCGTGATATCTCCATCTCGGACTGGCATCTGGTTATCGAGGTGCGGCCCGGCGATCTTCCCGAGGCGGCCCTTCGGCTGCGCGACGACGAAAAGCTTTCCTGCAAATATTTGAGCTGCATCATCGGCGTCGACTATATGGACTGGATGGAAGCCCTCTACCTGCTTCGCTCCCAGGACCATTCGGTGCCGATACGCCTGCGGGTCAGGCTCGACCGCGAGAAGCCCGAGGTGCCCTCGGTAACATATATCTGGAGCGGCGCCAACTGGCACGAGCGCGAGTCCTATGATTTCTTCGGCATCAAGTTCCTGGGCCATCCCGACCTGCGGCGCATACTCACCCGCGAGGATTACGACACCCACCCCATGAAGAAAGACGCGCGGCCGCACCGGGTGCGGCGCACCGAGTGGCAGTGGGACAACATGGAAAAACCCCTGCGCCTTCCCGGCGAGCCTGAAAGGACCAACCGCTCATGAGCCCCACCGAAGAACTCACGGGCGGCGCCGGGCATCCCGAGTTCCATCTCGAGGAGATGGTCCTCAACATGGGTCCGCAGCATCCGTCGACCCACGGCGTGCTGCGGCTGGTGCTGCACCTCGACGGCGAGCTGGTCGTCAGCGTCGAGCCGGTGCTCGGCTACCTGCACCGCGGCTTCGAGAAGCTGGCGGAAAACCGCACCTACCTGCAGTACCTGGCAATGATCAGCCGGCTCGACTACCTCTCGGGCTTCTTCATGGAATGGGCCTACGTGCGCAGCGTCGAGGCGATGATGGACGTGGAGGTGCCCAAGCGCGCCGAGTATATCCGCGTCATCATCGGCGAGCTCAACCGCATCATCAGCCACCAGGTAGCCATCGGCGACTTCATGCTCAACCTGGGAGCGGTATCGCCGTTCTTCTGGGTCTTCCGCGACCGCGAGGATGTCTACGATCTGCTGGAGATGGTCACCGGCCAGCGCATGATGTACAACTACATGCGCATCGGCGGCGTCCGCTGGGACCTGCCCGAAGAATTCGAAGCCGGCTGCCGCAAGTTCCTCAAGGAATACCCGGCGCGCGTGGACGAATACGAGAAGCTGATCACCGACAACGAGATCTTTCTCTCCCGCACCCTGGGAATGGGCATCATCAAGCCGTATGAAGCGCTCGACTACGGCATCTCCGGACCCAACGCCCGCGCCTCCGGCATCGACTGGGACCTGCGGCGTGAAGTCGGCTATTCGGTCTATCCGGAATTCGATTTCAAGGTGCCGCTGGGAGAGCACGGCGACTGTTACGACCGCTACAAGTGCCGCATCGAGGAGATGCGCGAATCGACCAAGATCATCGGTCAGGCGCTGGATGCGCTTTGCGGCGGACCCGTCAACCTGAAGGTCCCGCCAATGCTGCGGCCTCCGGCTGGCGACATCTACCGCGCCGTGGAGACCCCCCGGGGTGAGTTCGGCGCCTACCTGGTATCCAACGGCGGTCTGCGGCCCTGGCGGCTGAAGCTGCGCGATCCGACCTTCAGCGCCATCTCCATGATCCCGAAACTGACGGCCGGCAACAAGATCGCCGACCTGGTTGCCATCGTCGGCAGCCTCGATCTGCTCATGGGAGGTGTCGACCGCTGAGTTCCATCACCGAATTCCTCGAGAACTTCTTGCCGGGATTTGCCCTGGCCCTGGCCGTCATCGCCGCCAGCGCCATCGTCTTCCCATTTGTCATGCGGCGGATCTGGGGCTTCATGTGCGACCGCCTCGGGCCGAACCGCGTGGGACCGCAGGGGCTTTTGCAGCCACTGGCCGACGGCCTCAAGCTCTTCATCAAGGAAGACATCACGCCGGCCCAGGCCAACCGGCTGCTGTTCATCCTGGCGCCCGCGGTGGCGCTGGTGACGCCGATGCTCACGCAGGTGGTCATCCCCTTCAGCGATAACTACACCATCGCCGACCTCAACATCGGCCTCATCTATGTAGTGGCGGTGGGCGCTTTCAGCGTTCTGGGAATCCTCATCGCCGGCTGGGCTTCAAACAACAAGTATTCCCTCGTCGGCGGCCTCAGGGCCGCGGCGCAGATGATCTCCTATGAGATCCCCCTCATCCTCAATATCATCGTGGTGGCGCTACTCACCGGCTCGCTCAGCCTCAACAAGGTCGTGGACGCGCAATCCTCGGTCTGGTTCGCGGTGGTGCAGCCGCTGGGCTTCATCATCTATGTCATCGCCGGCGTCGCCGAGCTCAACCGCACGCCCTTCGATCTGCCCGAGGCGGAGTCAGAGCTGGTCAGCGGCTACAACACCGAGTACAGCGGCATGCGCTTCGCCTTTTTCGCGGCCTTCATCGAATGGGGCAACGTCACCGTCTGGGCCATGGCCGGCTCCACCCTGTTTCTGGGAGGATGGCGCGGTCCGTTCATCAACAGCGCCGGCTGGCTGGCGATCAAGGTGGCGATCATGGCCCTGGTGATCATCTGGTTCTTCGCCACCTTCCCCAGGCTGCAGATCGATCAGCTGATGGCTTTCGCCTGGAAGGTGCTGATTCCGCTGAGCCTGGTCAATCTCGCCGCCACCAGCCTCTTCATCCTCATCTGGCCGGATAATTTCCTGCTGCCGACGGCGATCCTCAGCTGGTCGCTGATCGCATTGTTCGTCGCCTTCTTCCCCAGCGTGGTCAGGAAGATCCTGCTGCGCAACCGCTATAAATTCCTGGCCTCGCGCCGGATGACCACGATGATCTCCGGAACCGGCAAGGGCGGTATCCGCTCATGAGGCTCGTCATGACAACGTTCACTGTAAAGACTCAAGGGGCGCCGGGATGCTAGGCCTGCTCAAAGGCATGCAGGCGACCATCAGCCACCTTCTTACACGGAAGGTGACGATCCAGTATCCCGAACAGCGGCGGCAGCTGCCGGAACGCTCCCGCGGGCTGCTGCGCCTGCGGCTGAAGCCCGACGCCGTCAATCCCCGCTGCATCTCGTGCACCTTCTGCGAGCAGGTCTGCCCGTCGGTAGCGATCAAGGTCCTCTACAAGACCAGGCAGCCGGAGAAGGTCTGGAGCCTCGACGCCGGTGCCGGCCCGATGCTCTCGTACTTCAACCGCGGCGAGAAGCCGCTGGGCCTGGAGCTGTGGCCGGAAAAGGCCGAGCCGCTGGCGGCTCCCGACAGGGACGGCTGCCTCGCCAGCTCGCTGCTGGACACCAACGGGCTGTCGCAGATGGTGCTGGCAAAGACCGCCAGCCGCAATGGCGTCTGGTTATCACAAGTCTTCGGAATAGCGACTTTTTACGACCGGCTGAAGCCGGGCGCGGGCGCTGCGGCGGCGGACGCTGCGGCGGCGGACGCGAAGTTTGAAGAGGCCGAGCCTGCCGAGGTCGCCGCGTCAGTGGCGCCGGGCAGCCCCTCGATCCTGCTGGCCAACCACGGCGCCATCGATCCCGAGAGCATTGATTCCTACGCCGCCGCAGGCGGTTACTCGGCGGTGAACCGCGCCGTCATGGAGATGAGCCCGGCGGAACTGGTCGACGAGATCGCCGTCAGCGGGCTGCGCGGCCGTGGCGGCGCCGGTTACTCCACCGGCGGCAAATGGAAGCTGGCGCTCGAGACCGAAGCCTCAGGCAAATATATAATCTGCAACGCCGCTGAAGGCGATCTGGACTCGGCCAAGGACCGCTCCCTGCTGGAAAACAATCCCCATGCCATCATCGAGGGCATGATCGTTGCCGGCTACGCCACCGGCGCCGGCAACGGCGTCATCTACGCCAGCATCGGCAACCGCCTGGCGCTCGAGCGAATCCAGATCGCCGTGGAACAGGCTGAGGAAAAAGGCTTTCTGGGCAGCGAGATCCCCGGCACGGGCTTCACTTTTTCCATCAAGGTGCGCGCCGTTCCCGAGGCTTTTGTCAGCGGCGAGGAGACAGTGGTGCTGGAGACGCTGGAAGGCAAGCGCCCGGCGCCGCGGGTCAGGCCCCCTTATCCGGCAGAGTCCGGTTTTCGGGGGATGCCGACCGTGGTCGAGAACGTGGAGACGCTGGCAACCGTTCCCTGGATAATCACCAATGGCGCCCGCGCCTTCCAGGAGATCGGCGCCGAGCACGCGCCCGGGACCAGGCTCTTCATGCTGACCGGAGCCGTGGCCAACCCCGGCCTTTACGAGGCGACCCTGGACGCGACCCTGAAAAACCTGGCAGACGCGGCCGGCGGCTTCGACGGCGAGCCGCAGGCGGCGCTGATAGGTTCGAGCGGCGGCGGCTTTTTATCTCCGGGACTTTTTGACATTCCGCTGGATTATGATTCAATAGCCGAGACAGGCGGCGATGCCAGCTCCGGCGTCATCCGGGTGCTGAATGAAAAGGACTGCATCGTCGAGACCGTGCGCGAGCACCTGGCGTTTTCGGCTTCGCAGTCATGCGGCAAATGCATCCCCTGCCGCCTGGGAACCCGGCGGCTGCTCGACATCGTCGAACGTGTCTGCGCCGGTTCGGGACGTCAGGACGATCTCGAGCTGGCGGCGGACCTGGCTGCGGACATCGAGCAGGGAGCCCTTTGCGGCCTAGGACGAGGCTCGGTAAAGCCGCTGATCACCGGGATGAAATTTTTCAACCAGGAATTCCTGGATCACGTGGGCCGCGAACGAAGCTGCTCCGCCAACAAGTGCATGGTAAAATGAGAGAACGCGTAGAAACATTACCTCCGGTGAGGAGCGAGCGCGGCGCGCTGGTGACGCTCACCATCAACGGCATGAGCGTGCAGGCGCGCGAGGGTGACACCATCCTCGAAGCGGCCAAATCGGTCAAGATCAAGATTCCCTATCTTTGCGTCATCAAGGGGCTCGAGCCCCACGGCGGCTGCCGCCTGTGCATCGTCGAGGTCGCGGGCGAGGAGCGCCCCGTGCCTTCCTGCGCCACCTTCGTCCGCGAGGGCATGCAGGTGACCACCGATTCCGAGCAGCTGACACGGCTGCGCACTACCTATCTGGAGCTGCTGCTCTCCGATCACAACGCCTATTGCCTGCCGCCCTGCAAGTACGGCTGCCCGACCGGCGTCGACGCTCCCGCATTCCTGGGGCTGATAACCGAGGGCGACTACGACGAGGCGCAGAGAGTCCTTAAGAATAATCTTCCCTTCCCGGCCGTCGTCGGCCGCATCTGCCCGCATCCGTGCGAGTTGCAGTGCCGCCGCAGCGATGTGGAGCAGCCGATCTCGATCCGTTTATCGCACCGCTTCGTCGGCGACGTCGCCATCGAGAAGGGGCTGCGTCCAGAGGAGCCGCTGCCGGCTACCGGCAAGCGCGTCGCAGTCATCGGCGCCGGCCCCGCCGGCCTGGCCAACGCTTATTATCTGGCCCTCAAGGGCCACGCGGTGACAATATTTGAAGCCCTGCCGCACGCCGGCGGCATGCTGCGCTACGGCATCCCCGAATACCGGCTGCCCAAGCGCGTGCTCGACGCCGAGATGGAGCCGCTTTGGGACATGGGCGTCGAACTCAGGACCAACCAGGCGCTCGGCCCCGACGTGACCATCGAGGGTCTGCTCGCGGACGGCTTCGACGCCGTCTACCTCGGCATCGGCGCCCACGAGAGCATGGCCATGCGCGTCGAGGGCGAAGACACCCCCGGCGTCATCACCGTGGTCGACTTCCTGCGGGAAGTGGCCCTGGGCAATCCTCCCGACATCCGCGACCGCGTTGCGGTCATCGGCGGCGGTTTCTCCGCCATGGATGCGGCCCGCGTCTCGATCCGCCAAGGCGCCAAGGAAGTCACGGTCATCTACCGCCGCACCGAGAAAGAGATGCCCGCCCACGAGATCGAGGTCCGCGACGCCCGCGAAGAGGGCGTGAACTTCGCCTTCCTGGCGGCGCCGGTCAAGGTCGAGGCTGAGAACGGCCGCGTCAAGGGCATCGTCCTGCAGAAGATGGAGCTGGGCGAGCCCGACGCCAGCGGCCGCAGGCGGCCCGAGCCGGTCGCCGGGTCGGAATACCTGATGGAGCTCGATACGATCATTCCCGCCATCGGCCAGAGGCCCAAGCTGACCTACATGCCCGCCGGCGGCACCGAAGCGTGCGGTTTCCTGGAGGAAGACACCGGCGTCAAGTGCAACCGCTGGCAGACCATTGAAGTCAACCCCAAGACTTATCAGACCCACCGCCCCCAGGTTTTCGCGGGCGGCGACGCCGTCACCGGTGCGGCAACCGTGGTGCAGGCCATCGGCGCCGGCAAGAAAGCCGCCTGGGCCATGGACGCTTTCCTGCGCGGCGAGGATCTCGAAGCCTATGAGGCAAGCCTGCCGGAATTTGACACGCCGCCGATGATTGCTATCCCGGCCTACCGCCCCGAAAAAGTGGAGCGGCAGCGGTCGGAGAACCTGCCGGCGGCTGAGCGCATGGACAACTTCCTCGAGGTGGAGCATGGCTTCCCCGAGGCTGCGGCCAGAGCCGAAGGCAACCGTTGCCTGCAATGCATCTGCGAGGGCGTGGAGACCTGCAAGCTCCGGCGCTACAGCATCAACCACGGGCTCATGAAGGAACAGGGCAACCGCTTCACGGGCAGGCAGCACATATACGGGCGTGACACCACGCACGATTTCGTCCAGCGCGATCCCAACCGCTGCATCGACTGCGCCCGCTGCGTACGCATCTGCAAGTACGTCACCGGCTCCGGAGTCTACGAGCTGGCCAACCGCGCTTCCGACACCATCGCCACGCCCGCTTTCGATCTTTCGCTCAACGATACCGACTGCGTTTCCTGCGGGCGCTGCGCCAACATCTGCCCCACCGGCGCCCTCTTCCTCAAGGAGAGGGAGCTGACCGACTGGCATCTTGATACCTCACGCTGCATCTTCTGCGCCGACTGCGTGGAGGTCTGCCCCCAGGACGCCCTGGCGACGACGCCATCCTTCGAGCTGGCCTCGCACGAGCACGCAGACCTGCGCTGCCATCTGCTGGAGCGCGCCCACGGCCCCGACCTGGAGCCGGGAAGCTGGGGCGAGCGCGACCGGGAAAAGAAACCGAAAGCGGTGGCTCCGGCGCAACCAACGGCTCCGGCGCAAGCGGTGGCTCCGGCGGCAACGGAATCGAGGTCATCCGAACTGAAAACAGGCCTGGAAGCACAGCTGGAGGCTGTGCCGGACAGACCTTCCGGGGAAGCTGGCGGCAAGGCTTCCGGGGAACCAGGCGGCAAGAGTTCCGGGAATGCCGGAGGAGAGGGCAAAGACTCATGAGCGCCTCTACCCAGTTCTTCTTCATCCTGCTCTCGGTCGTAATCCTGGCATCCGCGGTGGCGGTTGTGACCTTCAAGAATCTTATCTATAGCGCGCTGTCGATGATCGGCTCGTTCCTGGGCGTGGCGGGAATTTTCATCCTGCTGCACGCCGAGCTGGTCGCCGCCGCGCAGGTGCTCATCTATGTCGGCGCCATCTCGGTGCTGGTCATCTTCTCGATCATGCTCACGCATCACCGCGTCGGCGACCTCAAGCTTTATTTTCACAAGCAGGCATGGATCGCGCTGCCGGTCTGCGCTGTGGCCGGCATCGCGGTGATGATCGTCATGGCGACGGCGACCTACAACGCCGGCGCCGATATCCAGAATCCGCCGGATGAAGACATCGCGGCGCTGCTGTTCAATGAATACGGGCTGCCGTTCGAGCTGGTTTCACTGGCGCTGCTGGTCGCCATGATCGGCGCCGTGCTGCTGGCCAAGAAGGAGAAGCAATGAAAGCGCCGCGCATCACCAATGGCCGGCGCGCTTCCCAGCGGGAGCGCGGATGACCCCGCTTCAGGAATACCTGGCCCTGGCGGTGGCGCTCTTCTTCATCGGCGCCTGGGGAGTGCTGGCGCGGCGCAACATCATCCTGGTGGTGATGTGCGTGGAGCTGATGCTCAACGCTATCAACATCTCGCTGGTGGCCTATTCGAACTACTCGCCCACCGGCGGCGGCCGCGGCGAAGTCTTTGTATTTTTCGTGTTCGCGCTGGCGGCGGCCGAGGCCGCCATCGGCCTGGCGATCGCCATCGCCATGTACCGCCTCAAGCAGAGGCTCACCGTTGATGATCTTGACGAGATGAAGGGATAGAAGAGTAATTACATGAAGGCAGCCACTCTGCTCATACCGCTCTTGCCCCTGGCCTCGTTTATCATCACGGGGCTGCTGGGGAAACGGTACTTCGGCATCAAGAGCCATTACCTTTCAGTTGCGGCCGTGGCGGTCTCGTGGCTGCTGTCGGTGTATCTCATCATCCAGGTCGAACGGGGCGAGGAGCTGCACTGGACCGTCTATTCCTGGATCGCCGCCGGCAGTTTCAAGGTGGAGATCGGCTTCCTGGTCGACCAGCTGACCGCGGTCATGCTGCTGGTCGTCTCCACCGTCGGCTTCATGGTGCATGTCTACTCCATCGGTTACATGAAGGGCGACGGCGGCTACTACCGTTTCTTCGCCTACCTCAACCTCTTCATGTTCTCGATGTTCATGCTCATCCTGGGCAACAACTTCCTGATGCTCTATGTCTTCTGGGAAGCTGTCGGCCTCTGCTCCTATCTGCTCATTTCCTTCTGGTACACAAAGAAGAGCGCCGCCAACGCCGGCACCAAGGCCTTCCTGGTCAACCGCGTCGGCGACTTCGGCTTCGGCCTGGGCATCATGCTCATCTTCGTCACCCTGGGAACTCTTAGCTACCAGGGCGTCTTCGGCTCGGTAAGCCTGATCGGCGGCGGCACGCTGACCGCCATCTGCCTGCTGCTGTTCATGGGCGCTATCGGCAAGAGCGCCCAGTTCCCCCTGCACGTCTGGCTGCCGGACGCCATGGAGGGCCCGACGCCGGTCAGCTCGCTGATCCACGCCGCGACCATGGTCAACGCCGGCGTCTACATGGTCGCCCGCGCCAACCCCCTCTTCTCGCAGTCTCATACGGCCATGCTGGTCGTGGCCTCGGTCGGCGCCTTTACCGCCATCTTCGCCGCCACCATCGGCCTGGTCCAGAACGACATCAAGAAAGTGCTGGCATACTCCACCATCAGCCAGCTGGGCTACATGTTCCTGGCCCTGGGCGTCGGCGCCTGGACCGCGGGCATGTTCCATCTGGTAGCCCACGGCTTCTTCAAGGGCCTGCTCTTCCTCTGCTCGGGCTCGGTCATCCATTCGCTCTCCGGCGAGCAGGACATGCGCAAGATGGGCGGGCTTAAAGGGAAGATCAAGATCACATACTGGACGTTCGTCATCGGCGCGCTGGCCATCGCCGGCTTCCCCGGCTTTGCCGGATTCTTCAGCAAGGACGCCGTGCTCGCGGGCGTGTTCAACGAGGGTTACTGGTACTTCTGGATCCTGGCCATGATCACCGTCTTCATGACCGCCTTCTACATGTTCAGGCTGATCTTCATGACCTTCCATGGAGAGAACCGCAGTGTGAAGGAAGTCTACGAGCACGTGCACGAGTCGCCGCGGAGCATGACCGTACCGCTTATTATCCTGGCGGTGCCGTCGGTGCTGATCGGACTGATCCTGGGCATCCCTCCCGAAAGCGGGCACATCGACCACTTCCTGCACGAGATCTTCTACGCCGCCATCCCGGCGCCCGAGCACGCCTTCAGCCTCGAGTCGCTCGGGCTTATGATCGGCTCGGCGGTCGTCGGCCTGGCCGGAATCTACACCGCCTACCACATGTATGTGGTCGACACGGCGCTGCCCAGGAAGATCGGCAACCGCTTCCAGCCGATCTACAGACTTTTCCTCAACAAGTACTGGGTGGATGAGATCTATTTCGCTCTGTTCATCAATCCGGTGCGTGCCCTGGGCCGCGGGCTCTGGCGCTGGGTCGACGCCGGCATGATCGATGGCTTCGCCAACGGCTCGGCCAGATTCTTCCGGGGCGTCGGCGTGGTCATCCGGCCGGCGCAGTCCGGCAAGGTGCAGGCTTACCTTTTCAGCATGTTCCTGGGGTTGCTGGCGCTGCTGGCGGCTTACCTCGTTCTTACTTTGTAAGAACGAGGGTTCCTGGTTCCTGGTTCCTTGTTCCTGGTTCCTTGTTCCTGGTTTCTGGTTGTGATGAAGCGGTATGTTGCGGTGAGGCGAGATGTGGAGATTGAAGTGGCGACGCTGCGAAAATTTGAAGATGTCAAAGCATGGCAGAAAGCGAGAGAGTTGAATCAAGCTATATATACCTGTTCCAATTCGGGATTATTTACGCGGGACTTTGCGCTCAGGAATCAGATAAGACGCGCATCCGTGTCTGTAATGTCCAACATAGCTGAAGGTTTCGAAAGGGGCGGAAATAGCGAATTCATCCAGTTTCTCGCCGTCGCAAAAAGCTCAGCCGGTGAAGTCAGGGCTCAAATGTATGTAGCTCTCGATCAAGGTTCTGTGACACAAGATGAGTTCAGCAAAATACAAAGCCTCACCGTCGAAACAAGCAATCTGATCGCAGGTTTCATGGCTTATCTTTCATCCTCAACAATGAAAGGCCAGAAATACAGAATGAACGACCTTAACAAGAAACTAGGAACAAGGAACTAGGAACTTTATTTATGTATGAATTCCAATCACAGATAGGGTTTCCGATCCTGACGCTGCTGACGTTCCTGCCGGCGGTGGGCGGCCTGGCGATCCTGTTCATGCGCGGCAAGCCCAGACTCTACAAGAGCCTGACCCTGGCAGTCACCGGCGTCAACTTCATCCTGTCGCTGGTGCTGATCTTCTACTTCGACCGCTATTCGGCCGACATGCAGTTCGTCGAGAAAGTGCCCTGGATCAGTAGCCTCGGCATCAGTTACCACATGGCCGTCGACGGTATCAGCGTGCTACTGATCATGCTGACGTCGCTGCTGTCGCTGATCATCGTGCCGGCCTCGTGGAACTACATCAAGGACCGCGAGATGCAGTTCTTTGCCGCCTTCCTCTTCCTGGAAACGGGAATGATCGGCGTCTTCTGCGCCCGCGACCTCTTCCTCTTCTATGTCTTCTGGGAGATCATGCTCATCCCCATGTACTTCATCATCGGGGTCTGGGGCGGCCCGCGGCGCATCTATGCCGCCATCAAGTTCTTCCTCTTCACCTTTGCCGGCAGCCTGCTGATGCTGATCGCCATCGTCGCCATCGCGTACCTGGCGCGGGCCAACCAGTATGCGACACCGGTATTCGACATGGACCTGCTGGAGAAGGCCACCTTCTCCTATTCCGTACAGATATTCGCGTTCCTGGCGTTCTTTATCGCCTTTGCCGTCAAGGTGCCGATGTGGCCGCTGCATACCTGGCTGCCCGACGCCCACGTCGAGGCGCCGACGGCCGGCAGCGTCATCCTGGCCGGCGTCATGCTCAAGGTCGGCGGCTATGGGATGCTGCGGCTCTGCATCCCGCTGTTCCCCGACGCCGTCGTCGCCATCGCGCCCTACATCCTGGTGCTGTCGCTGATCGCGATCGTTTACGGCGCGCTGGTTTCCCTGGTGCAGAAAGACCTCAAGAAGCTGGTCGCCTATTCCAGCGTCAGCCACATGGGCTTCGTCACCGCCGGCATCTTCGCGCTCAACGTCATCGGCATCGAGGGCGGCATCATGGTCATGTTCAGCCACGGGCTGCTCACCGGAGCCCTGTTCCTCATGGTAGGGTTCATGTACGAGCGGCTTCACACCCGCGAGATAGCGGACATGGGCGGACTCGCCGGGCCGTTCCCGGTGATGGCGGGCTTCCTGCTGTTCTTTACCCTGGCCTCGCTGGGCCTGCCGGGGCTCTCCGGATTTGTCGGGGAGTTCCTGAGCCTGGTGGGGCTGTTCACCTACAACAAGGCCATGGCGGCCGTGGCCTCGATCGGCATCATCCTGGCGGCCGCCTATCTGCTGTGGATGTTCCAGCGGGTCATGTTCACGAACCTGCGCGATGACAAATGGTACAAGTTCCCGGACTTCTCCCTGCGCGAGATGGCCTCGCTGCTGCCGCTGGGCTTCCTGGCGATCTGGGCCGGAGTCTACCCCAACACATTTCTGCAGTTGATACAACCGTCGGCGACGCGCATCACCGAGAAGATGGCGCCTTATCTGGCCGAGCACGGCGGCGCCATCGAGCGGCTCTTCGCCTCGCTGGGAGGGCTGTTCTAGATGCAACACCAACTGCTTGCCATCATGCCCGAGCTGATGCTGATAGCCACCGCGGTGGTCATCCTGCTGGTGGATCCGCTCTTGCCCGTCGACGGGCGCCGGGGCCTCAGCTGGCTCGGCATCGCCGCCTCGCTGACGGCGGCGTACGCCACCTGGATCTCCCGCGGCGAGGAATTCACCGCCTTCAGCCACGGCATCGCCCTCGACAAATATTCGGTCTTCTTCAAGATCCTGCTGCTGATAGTGGCGGCCATGGCGATGTTGCTCTCCGAGAAGCACCTGTTCCTCAAGAAGCGGCTGCTGGGCGACTACTACGGGCTGGTGCTGTTCACCACCGTCGGCATGATGATCATGGTCGAGGCCATCGACCTCATCACCTTCTTCGTGGGCCTGGAGCTGATGGCGCTGACGGTCTACCTGCTGGCGGGATTCTTCCGCTACGAGGAGCGCTCGATCGAGGCGGCGCTTAAATATTTCCTGGGGGGCGCCTTCGCCTCCAACTTCCTGCTGTTCGGCATGGCGATCCTCTACGGGCTCTCCGGCTCGACCAACTACCAGGAGATCAGCGACGCCGTGCGCCTGGGACCGGCGCCGGCGGGGCCGCTGGCGATCGCCGTGATCCTGATACTCGCGGGATTCGCCTTCAAGATCAGCGCCGTGCCCTTCCACAACTGGGCGCCGGACGTCTACCAGGGCTCGCCGACTCCGGCGGCGGCCTTCCTCTCGGTCGGCCCCAAGATCGCCGGCTTCGCGGCCATCCTCAAATTCTTCACCCTGATACTGGGAAGCCAGAGCGGCACCTGGGTGCCGATGATGATCGCCCTCTCGCTGGCGACCATGCTCGTGGGCGCGACCATGGCGCTTTTGCAGAAAGACCTCAAGCGCATGCTGGCCTTCTCCAGCATCGGCCACGTCGGCTACCTGCTGCTGGCGGTCGTCGCCACCGGCCACACCGGGCGCAACCTGGGCATGGCGGCGATACTGTTTTACCTGGCGGCCTACGCCTTCATGAACATGGGCGCTTTCGGCGTGCTGGTGTTCATGGCCAACCGCCGGCCCGGTTTCCGCGACACGCTCGATGACATGGCCGGGCTCGCGCGGCGTTATCCCTGGGCCGCGGCCATCATGTCGCTGTTCATGCTCTCGCTCACCGGCGTGCCGCCGACGGCGGGATTCCTCGCCAAGTTCTACCTGTTCTCAGCGGTGGTCGACTCGGGCTTTGCCTGGCTGGCCGTGATCGGCGCACTCTTCAGCCTGGTCTCGGCGTTCTTCTACCTGCGCGTCATCATCTACATGTACATGCGCGAGCCGGAAACGGAACTGGTCGAGAGCGAGGCCGATCTGGAAGCCGGCAAGTCCTGGGATCTCGACCTGGGTCTGGCGGTCGCCGCCGCCGGAGTAATCCTTCTGGGAATCCTGCCGGCGCCGGTCGTGAACGCCGCCCAGGATGCGGTGGTCAAGCTGCTGGGGAATTAGGGGCAGCTGCCACCCGATCCTCGGCAGCTCTACCTGTGCTTTTACTGTGGCGTACTCCATCATCCTCTCTCCCCTGGTTATAGCCGTCCGGGAAGAACCAGTGGTTGTAGCGGTGGAGTGTTTCCACCCAGAGAGCGTATTCGAAAAAATTGAAATCATTCCATAATTTTTGGTCCCCGGAGGATGAATTTTTCCGTTATACGTTCAAAATACCGGGTATATATAGTCCGGTTTCGGTTTTAAGAACCCGTGCGGCAGATCAAACCGACATGCGGCATTAATTTCAAGCAGTCAAGCCGAGGCCTCTACATGCCATGCAGCTGACACGACAGACAGACTATGCCATGCGGGCCGTTTTATACCTGGCCACCTCGCCGCTTGCCAGCATCAAGCAGATCGCGGAGGCCCAGAGCATCCCGCAGGAATACCTGGCCAAGATCCTGCAGAAGCTGGCCAAGGAGGGCATCGTCACCACCCATCGGGGCGTCGGCGGCGGCGTCTCTCTGGCGCGGGCGCCGGAGAAGATCTCCATGCTCGATGTCATCGAGGCGATCGAGGGAAAGGTCTCGTTGAACCGCTGTTTCGTTCACCCGCGGGAGTGCCCCCGGGAAAAGTTCTGCGCCATGCACGACGAGCTGGATCGCATAGGCTCGTCGCTGGCGTCGATGTTCGCCAAGGTCAACTTTGCCCGGATGGCGCGCGACGAGGCCGCCAGGATAGGCGCCAGGCTTTGAGCGCCGAGTTTTGATCCCCGGCATTGAGGGTAACAATTTATGCGGGCGCCGCGACGATCGCATGCTATCCGAGTTCTGCAAGGACAATAGCGGATGTTTATTGTCCTGTTTAAGGGGAAAAAAATAAATAGGCAAACCGCGCGAGGCTTGAAGCCCTGCGGCGTCCTCGGATAAGTCTTAAAACAAAAAGAACAAGGAGAAGGAAGATGGCCGAAACCGCGACAACCACCGAAGAATGCATGGCGAACGAGATCAAGGGCGAGACCTGGGAGGTAATCCAGTATTTGGCCATGGCTCTCAAGGCGGACAACGAGGGCAAGACCGAAGTGGCCCAGACGCTGCGCAGCATCGCCATGGATGAAGCCCAGCACGGCTCCCGCTTCAAGTACCTGGCCGGCAACATCGGCGACTTGAGGAGCGAGATCGAGAAGATGCTGTCGGGTGAGAATGAAGCGGTTGACGGCAAGCACGAGGGCATGAAGGTGGCCGACGAGGCGGGCAAGAAGGAGATCGCTTCTTTCTTCGACACGGCGGCCCACGACGAGGCGCGCCACGCGGCCATGCTGCAGAACCTGCTCGACCGCTACTTCTAGTCCGCGACTTCCAGCTGTTTTTCTGCGCCGGCGCCGTCAGGAGCCGGCGCTTCCTGTTCTCCGGTTACCGCACCTGCGATATCAGGTTGACCGCCTGGTTGACCTCTATTATCGCCTGGTTATCCAGGTCACGGGCGCGGGTAAGCGCGGCGTTGTCGCTGTTCCTGTAGCCGTCCCGGTAATCCTCGAAGGCGCCCGACCATTTGCCGAACCCGGAGATCAGCAGCATGTGCGCCTGCTGGAACTCAGGCGGCGTCCTGATCGCCGTCAGCTGCGCTACCATGTCCTGATAGGCCAGCCGGTCCTGTTCGGCCGTGCTGGCCAGGTCTTCCTGCTTCAGCTGGCCGGCGTTGAGTTTGTCTATCAGACCACGGAAATCACTATTGATCTGATTCGCCCGCGCGGTCAGATCGTTGATCGACTGCTTGTAGGCTTCCTTCTCCAATGTGGTCGAACCCGTCTGGGTCTGGGGAACGGTCACCGTCACCTCGGTGGTTACGGTAGTCTCGCCCCCGCCAGCGCAACCTGACGCGATCAGTACCGCCGCCGTCAGAACCGCCGCGGCTACCGCGATCGTCGCGGATTTAATTGGAATCGGTTTCATCTTCATCAAAGCTCGCATCTTCACGAAAGCCTCGCCGCCGGATTCGACAGCACGCCGATCCCGTCTATGGCGATCTCGACGGTATCGCCGTCGCGCAGCGCGAATTCGTTGGGCACCATGATGCCTGTTCCCGTGGAGACGACCGTTCCCGGAGGAATGGGATTATCGCGGTAAAGGTATTCATTGAGTTCCTCGAAACGGCGGCCGATGCGGCCGCTGTTGGTCGAATCGCTGAAGATGATCTCGCCGGCGCGGACGATGTTGCAGCTGATCTCGAGGTCATAGGGATCGGGCCCGCTGGCGGCGGTAAGGATGGCCGGCCCCAGGGCGCAGCAGCCGGTGAATATCTTCGACTGCGGCAGGTAGAGCGGATTGTCGCGCTCAAGGTCCCAGGCGGAAACATCGTTGCAGATGGTAAAGCCGACGATCTGCCGGCTGGTGCCAAGGATGTAGGCGAGCTCCGGCTCGGTCGCGGTCAGCTTCGAGTCCGAGCGGATGCCGATCGGCCGGTGCGGCCCGACGCATCTCGGCGCCGTGGCCTTGAAGAAGCACTCGGGACGCTCGGAGTGGTAGACGCGGTCGTAAATGCTCGCCGTTGATTCCATGGCCGCGGCGACATCGGCGTCTCGCACCTCGGCGCTGCGTTTGTAGGTGACGCCAAAACCCCAGACCTCCGCGGGAGTCAGCGGTATCATCAGATGCGGCACAGTCGCCGCCGGCGTGCGGTCGAGCTCTTCCCACTGATAGATGAACCCGGGATCCATCGGCGCGCGCGCCTCGGCCTGCCGCACGATCGTCTCCAGCCGCCGGGCTTCGCCTCCGGACCATTCCAGCAGGGCGTTAAAAGATGTGTAGGCAGGCTCGCCGGCGGAGAGGTCGATGACCTTGCCGTCCTCCTGGACCGAACCCAGCCGCGGCCCGCGCTCCGGTGTGAAGAACTGAACCAGTCTCACGTCTAGTATTCCAGGTAAACGGTCTTGATCTGCGTATAGAAATCCACGGCGACACTTCCCTGCTCGCGGGTGCCGGTGCTCGAATCCTTCATGCCGCCGAAGGGAACCTGGACCTCGGCGCCGACCGTGGGCGAGTTGACGTGTACCAGGCCAGCCTCGATGTTCTCGACGAACTCCATCGCCCGGGTGATGTCACGGGTGCAGATGGCGGCCGAGAGGCCGAAGCGGCTGGCGTTGGCCACCTTCATGGCTTCCTCGAAATCATCGACGGCGATGATCGCCAGCACCGGCCCGAAGATCTCTTCCTGGGCGATCCTCATGCCCGGGTCGACGCCGCCGAAGACGGTGGGCTCGACGAACCAGCCCTGGTCGAAGCCGGGTCCGGTGAGGCGGTTGCCACCGGTGAGAAGCCGGGCGCCTTCGCCCTTGCCAGCCTCTATATAGTCGAGAACTATGTTCAGCTGCGTCTCATCGATGGAAGGCCCGACCTGGACACCCTCCTGAAGGCCGTTGCCGACCTTGATGGCGGCGGCGCTCTTGACGGCCAGCGCCGTGAATTCCTCGACGACATCCTTGTGGACGATGGCGCGGCTGGTGGCGGTGCATTTCTGCCCCGTCGACCACATGGCGCCCATGATTGACAGATTGACAGCTTTGTCGAGATCGGCGTCCTCGAGCACGATCACCGGGTTCTTGCCGCCCATCTCACACTGGGCTTTGCCGCCGCGCCCGGTTACCTGGCTGTAGATGCCGCAGCCGACGACGTCCGAACCGGTGAAAGAGACTCCCTTGACCACAGGGTTGCCCGTGATCTCGTTGCCGACTTCCGACCCGGAGCCGGTGACGTAGTTGATGACGCCGGCGGGCAGCCCGGCCTCGATGAGAGCCTCAACGATGTTAAGAGTCGTCTTGGGAGCGGCGCTGGCGGGCTTGATCACGACGGCGTTGCCGCTGATGAGCGCCGGGGCCATCTTCCAGGCGGGAATGGCGACGGGAAAATTCCAGGGGGTGATCAGGCCGACGGTGCCCAGAGGCTCGCGGATGGTGTACAGCAGGGTGCGTCCGAACTCAGAGGGAGTGGTCTCGCCGCCCATGCGCCGGCCCTCGCCGGCGAAGTAATCGAAGATCTGCACCGCCCGGGCGGTCTCGCCTTTGGCCTCGCCGATGGTCTTGCCTTCCTCGCGGGTGAGCTCCTCGGCGATGCGGCCCAGATCGGCCTCGATGATGCGGGCGGCCCTGGCCAGGATCTCCCCGCGCGCCGGCGGGGTCATGGCGCGCCAGCCGGAGCGGGCCTCCTCGGCGGCCGCGATGGCGGCGCGGGCGTCCTCGGCGGTCGAAGCCTGGAAATTGCCGACGTTGTCGCTGGTATCGGCGGGGTTGATGTCGGCAAAGGTCTCTCCAGAGACGGAGTCGACCCACTCGCCGCCAATGTAATTCCTGAAAGTCTCGGTCATGGATTTCTCCATTCAGTCACGGGATATGAATCCGGAGCGCCTAAAGCCCCGGGGAAAGGATTCTACCACTTCGGGGCGGTCCCGGCAGTCGCCCGGCATGAACAGGACCAGGGTTTCAGGCGCGGTTGACCTTGTTGCCGCCGGAATTCTTGGCGACATACATGGCGGTGTCGGCGCGGGTGACGAAGTCGTCGACGTCCTCTTCGAAATCGAGCTCGGCCAGGCCGATGCTGAGGCTTGTTCCTTCAAGCGCGAAATCCTCGAAAGTCTTGCGGATGCGCTCGGCGACCTCGGCGCCCTCGATGATGTCGCTATAGGGAAGGATGACCGCGAACTCGTCACCGCCGTAGCGGAAACCGTTGTCGACGTCCTGGCGGATGCTGGCGGTCACCGCCTGGGCGACGCCACGCAGGGCTTCATCGCCGCGAAGGTGCCCGTGGGCGTCGTTGTATTCCTTGAGGTTATCGAGATCGACCACGAGCAGTGAGACGGGATGCTTCTGCCGCTTGGCGCGGGCCATCTCCTCCTTGAGCCTGCGGTAGAAATGTCTCCGGTTGTAAAGTCCGGTGAGGCTGTCGGTCATCGACAGCTCTTCCATCTTCTTGGAATGGGCCCAGGATTTTTCGTAGAGCCAGGCGTTCTCGATCGCGACACCGATCTCACTGCCGATCGTGACCAGCAGTTTGAGATCCTGCTGGCTGAAGCGCTCGGGACTGTGGCTCAGCAGGCAAAGGACACCGCGGACCTTGCCCTTCGACTCGAGCGGGATGCCGGCCAGCGACTTGAACTCGGGGTAGCGGTTGAAAGGGCTCTCGGGGTTCCTGGAGATCTGAAAATCGGCCACCAGGATAGGCTCACCCTTGAGCGCGACCATGCCAGGACAGTCCTCCCCGAGCGCCGTAATCTGCATTTCCTCGACTACATCCTCGGGCAGCCCCTGATGGACCATCAGGTTGAGCTCGGCCTTGTTCTCATCCATAAGGAAGACCGCGCCTACCTTCAATTGCAGGACTTCCAGTGCTTTTTCCAGGGAATCCCTAAGGATCGTGTCGAGGTTGAGAGATCGGCTTACGGTAGTGGCGATGCGGTTGATCGCCTCAAGTTCGCGGGTGCGCTCGCGCACTTTCTCCTCGAGCTGTTCCGGGTAATCCTTGAGCTGTTGGCGAAGGTGGACGATCTCGTCCCGCGATTCTTCCAGCAGCCGTTTGAGCTCGTCATGGCTGTTGGAGTCACCGGCGCCGCTTGCGCCCGCGGTTGGATGCTGGGGAGTCTTATTCATGATAGGAGAGACCGTGCCCGCAAGACTGTTTACAGAAGCGGATATTGATACTAGCAGTTTCCAGCCAAGTCAGCAAACAGAAGACGGCGGGCGATGTCGCCGCAAGCGCCTGGTGCATTGCGCTGATGGCACGCCGCAAGCGCCGCCTGAATTGCACTTATAGCTGCAAACCGCTAAAATGCGCGGGTGCCGCGCTTTGCCTGTTTCCGCTTTCGGGTGCATGCATGGGCGCGGTTTTCCACCCCCTGGCGAGGTAGCTCAGACGGTAGAGCGCAGGACTGAAAATCCTGGCGTCCCCGGTTCGATTCCGGGCCTCGCCACCACCGTCGTATCAGGCACGGCCCGCGTCCGCCGATGGCCTGCGAACGCCGCGCTCAAACCCCCCGCAAACCGTTGTAACACGCACCTTTCCCGCATATAATTGGGCCGGCTTTTTTACCCACCCGGAGAAAAGGCGGCAACCATCGAACGATCTATGAAAATATCATTCCTGGCAATCGCTCTGGCAACCATGCTGTTCCTGGTCTTTCCCGCGTTTGGTTTCGGCGCCGAGCCTGCATCTGCCGGCTCGGCAACGTACGGAACCACAGCCGGCTCCGCCGCCGGGCCGCCAATGCCGACGACCGGCGAGATCATTGCGCCCACAAATAGTCCCGATGTCAACATCGAAAAAGCCGCCGCTTCTCCGGGCGCCGGCACCGCCACTCTTGACGTTTACATGCAGGACTCTTCCTCCGGACAATCAACCAGCCCGGATGCCTCTGGTCAGTCCTCAACACAAAATTCCTCCCAGACAACCGGCGCTACTCCCGTGGAAGACTCCGCCGCGTCCAGTGTTTACCTTCCCCCGGGAAGCGTTGACGTCAACGGCGACGGCAAGGACGAGATCGCGATCCTCTATGACTACGGCAACTCCAACACCGGCCTGTGGATCTTCGACCCGGTCGGCGACGGCTACGGCGCGCCGCGCCTGGTATGGGCCAGCGGGCCGGGCAACTGGGAGTGGTCGCGGTCGAAGCTCAGCGCGGTTGACTATAACGGCGACGGCAAGACCGACCTGGCCGTCCTCTACGATTACGGCAACTCCAACACCGGCCTGTGGATCTTCGACCCGGTCGGCGACGGCTACGCCGCTCCGCGGCGCGTCTGGCTGAGCGGCGCCGGCAACTGGGACTGGAACCGCTCCAAGCCGCAGGCGCTCGACGTCAACGGCGACGGCAAGAGCGAGCTGGCCGTCCTCTATGATTATGGACATTCCGAGTCGGGCCTGTGGCTCTTCGATCCCGACAGCACCGGATATTCAGCTCCCCGCCGCGTCTGGCTAAGCGGGCAGAACAATTGGGACTGGTGGCGCTCGAAGCTCACCGCCGTGGATGTCAACGGCGACGGCAAGGACGAGGTCGCCGTTCTTTACAACTATGACCATTCCGAATCGGGCCTGTGGCTCTTCGATCCCTCCGGCAGCGGCTACTCGGCTCCTCGCAGTGTCTGGCTCAGCGGACAGAACAACTGGGACTGGGGCCGCTCCAAGCTGCAGCCGGTGGACGTCAACGGCGACGGCCTGTGCGAACTCGGAGTCCTGTATGACTATGGAAACGGCGAAGCCGGCGTCTGGCTGTTCGATCCCTCGGGAACGGGCTACTCGGCTCCGCATCGCGTCTGGCTGAGCGGCGCCGGCAACTGGGACTGGAGCCGCTCGAAGCTGACCGCGGCGGACCCCAACGGCGACGGCAAGACCGAGCTGGTCATCCTCTACGACTACAGCCATTCAGAAACCGGCCTGTGGATTTTCAGCCCATCCGGCAGCGGCTATACCGCTCCCGCCCGCTCCTGGCTCAGCGGCGCCGGCAACTGGGAGTGGCAGCGCACGAAACTGCCCCAGTTCGACATAATGCCGTTCGTGATCATGGGGCTGCAATACATCGACATCAACCTCTCCACCCAGGTGCTCACGGCCGTGGGACTGAACTGGTCGACACTGATCGCCAGCGGCGGCCCCGGCTACGAGACGCCGACAGGCATGTTCTATGTCTACTCCAAGAACATGTACATAGACATGAGTGGGCCGGGGTATTACGCGCCCGATGTGCCCTTCGTGCTCTGGTTCACCGGTCCCTATTCCATCCATGGAACCTACTGGCACAACCTCTTCGGCGTCGCTCATTCCCACGGATGTGTCAACCTGCCAACACCGGCTGCGGCCTGGCTGTTCGACCGGGCGCCGGTTGGCACGCCGGTGTACGTCCACTACTAGGGAATAAACATACCGGCTGTTATTTTCTGGCGATACGCTCGAGGGCGACGGCGCCGAGGCTGGCGATCGTGTCCAGGACCACCTGCTGTTCGGGATTCGACAGGATCTTCTCCGCGGCGGATATGCCCATCACGCCCATGACGTCTTCCTCATAGCGCATCGGTATATATAGAGCATGCGCCTCGGGCAGGGTAGAGGTTCCCCTGCCCGCCATCTTGCGGTTGGTCAGCGACCAGGACGCCACGCCAAAAACACTGGAATCGACGTCGAAGCCATCACTCTTGGCCTCGACCGCCAGGTGCCCGTCCTGTTCCATAAATACCGCCATCTCGCACTGGAACAGCTGGCGCGTATGGCGGACCAGAATGCTGATCGCCTGCTCGAGGTTCCTGGCGTTGATCAGGTCGCGGCTGAGGCCGTATAGCGCTATGCTCTTCGATTCGCTCTCCTCGAGCAGTTTCAGCTGGCCTCTCCTTCCCACCGCCAGGTTGCTGATGGTCACAACCGTGCCAAAGAAGATGACAAAGGAAAGGAAGAATTTCAGGTCCGAGATGGAAAAACTGTAGAAGGGAGCGACGAACAGATAGTCATAAGTGAGGATGCTGACGACCGAGGAAGCAATCGACGGCCCCCTCCCCAGATACAGTGCGCTCAGAATCGGCGGCAGCAGCAGCAGGAACAGCAGGTCGACCTGGTTGAGCACATCTCTCAGCAGGAAGGCGAACATGGCCACCACGGCCACGCCCAGCAGGCTGAAGAAATATGAAGTCAGCGAAGCAAGGCTGCGCCCCGGCCGCCGGGGGATGGGGACTCCGGTCCCCGGGTCCATGAGATAGACGTCGATGTTGGCGGTGTAGATGAGGATGTTGCTCGACAGCGACGGCCACCATTTATGCCGCCGCGGCTTGCCGATCACGACCTTGGTGACGTTGTTCTTCTGCGCGTAGTCGGCGACTTCGGAGGCGACGTCAGCCCCTTTCATCCAGACTATCCGCGCCCCAAGCCGCTTGGCGATATCGAGGGCGTTGTTGAGCCAGTTTTTTTCTTCCTCGCTGAAATCCTTGTTCTTCTCGGTCTCGACGTGCAGCGCGATCAGCTCGGCGTCGATCTCGGAGGAAAGGCGATAGGCGGAGCGCACAAGTTTTTCCGCCGTCGGGCTGGCATAAACGGCCACCAGCACCCGCTCGTTGGCGGGCCAGATGCCGGCGATGGCGTATTCGCGCATGTACTGGCGCATCTTCTCGTCGACATTCCCCGCCACCAACCGCAGCGCCAGCTCTCTTAGCGCCAGCAGGTTGCCGGGACGGAAATACTTGTCCACGGCGATGCCGACGATGTCCTTGACGTAGACCTTGCCCTCATGGAGGCGCTTGATCAGCTCCTCCGGCGGCAGGTCGATCAGCTTTATCTCTTCCGCCTTGTCAACGAATGTGTCCGGCACCGTCTCCTTGACGCGGATGGCCACGATCTGGTTGATGACGTCGTTGAGGCTCTCGAGATGCTGCACGTTCATGGTCGTGGCGACGTCGATGCCGGCATCGAGGATTTCCTCGATATCCTCATAACGTTTGAGGTGCCTGAGCCCGGGAGCGTTTGTATGGGGGAGTTCGTCGACCAGGAGCAGCTGCGGCCGCCTCTCCAGCGCCGCTTCCAGGTTGAAATCCTTGAGCTCAAAGCCGCGGTACCGTAGTGACACCGGAGAGACAGTCTCCATGTCTTCCAGCAGGGCCTCTGTCTCGAGGCGGCCGTGCGACTCGGCCCAACCGACGACTACGTCGATGCCTTCCTTCTTAAGCTGCCGGCCGTCGCTGAGCATGGCGAAGGTCTTGCCCACTCCCGGCGCCGCGCCCAGGTAGATGGTGAGCTTGCCCCGCTCCTTTGCGGCCTCTTCCCTCTGAGCCAGCTTCAGCAACTCATCGGGCTCGGGCCTTTCCTCATCCCTGTTCATTGGCTATTTCTATAACTTATCCAGGGCGAGATTCAACTGCAGCACGTTGACGCGCTCCGTTCCCAGGAATCCCAGTGTGCGCGACTGCAGATGATCGTTTATCAGAGCTTCCACCCGGCTCTCGGGCAGGTTTCGCGCCGCGGCGACCCGCGGGGCCTGCACCAGCGCCGATTCGAGGGATATGTCAGGGTCGAGGCCGCTGCCGGACGATGTCACCAGGTCCATGGGAAGATCCCCGCTGACGCCGGAATCGCGGAGCGTTTGCGCGGCGCCGTTGACCTCATCGAGCAATGCCGGGTTGGTCGGCCCGAAGTTCGACCCGCCCGATGCCGTGGAATCATAAGGAGTGCTGCCGGTCGCCGACGGGCGCGGCCAGAAGTAGCCGGGAGCGGAGAACGGCTGCCCGATCAGCTCAGAACCGATCGTCTGCCCGCTTGCGGTGATGAGGCTGCCGCTGGCCTGACTGGAGAAGGCAACACGCCCGATCAGGGTGACAACCGCCGGATAGACAGCGGTCAGCAGCACCAGGAATACCAGCAGGAACAGCAACGTCTTTTTTATCTCCTGAAGCTTCATTTCAAAAATATCTTCCTTTTTTGCTCGTATTCATACTCACTCTGCCTTCAGCCTTCCCGCTCATATGGAAAAAGTCACCAGCATGTCAATCAGCTTGATGCCGATGAACGGTGCCACGACGCCGCCCAGGCCGTAGATGAACAGGTTGTAAACCAGCAGCTTCTGCGCCGGCATCGGCCGGTAGCGCGTGCCCTTTAACGCCAGGGGAATCAAAAACGGGATGACGATGGCGTTGAATATGACCGCCGAGAGAATGGCGCTATGAGGATTGTTCAGGCGCATCAGGTTGAGCGTCGCCAGCTCTGGATACACTGATACCAGCGCCGCCGGGATGATGGCAAAATATTTGGCTATGTCGTTGGCGATGCTGAAGGTCGTCAGGTTGCCGCGGGTCATGAGTATCTGCTTGCCGATCTCGACGATGTCCAGAAGCTTGGTGGGATTGCTGTCGAGATCGATGATGTTGGCCGCCTCGCGGGCCGGCTGGGTGCCTGTGTTCATGGCTACGGCGACGTCCGCCTGGGCCAGCGCCGGCGCGTCGTTGGTGCCGTCGCCGGTCATGGCGACCATGTAGCCGTCGGCCTGGTAGTCGCGGATGAGCTTCAGCTTGTCTTCGGGTTTGGCTTCCGCCAGGAAGTCGTCGACGTTGGCTTCGGCGGCGATGGCGGCGGCGGTCAGGGGATTGTCCCCGGTGATCATGATCGTCTTGATCCCCATGGTGCGCAGCTGCGAGAAGCGTTCCTGGATGCCGCCCTTGATGATGTCCTTGAGGTTGATAACCCCCAGGACCTCGCTATCCCGGGTCACCGCCAGAGGCGTGCTGCCGGCTTTGGCGATCGCGGTCACCTGCTCCTCCAGTTCCTGGGGAACGCTGCCGCCGCGCTTCTCGATGTACTTGACGATCGAATCCGGCGCCCCCTTGCGGTAGGAATGGTCCTCCAGGTCAACACCGCTGATGCGGGTCTCGGCCTTGAAGGGGACCGGAGCGGCATGCTCCGGCAGCTCCGTCAGGCGCGAGCCGTATTGCTCCTTGGCCAGCACGATGATGCTGCGCCCCTCGGGGGTCTCGTCGGTGAAGGAAGCCATCAGCGCCGCGTCGACCACCTCCTGTTCGGAGTGCCCTCCGATGGGAATGAACGCCACCGCTTCGCGGTTGCCCAGCGTGATGGTTCCCGTCTTGTCCAGCAGCAGTGTGTTGACGTCACCCGCCGCTTCGATGGCGCGGCCGGAAAGGGCCATGACGTTGCGCGAGAACAGACGGTCCATGCCGGCGATGCCGATTGCCGGCAGCAGCGCCGCGATCGTCGTCGGCGCCAGGCAGACAAACAGCGCTATCAGCACCACCAGGCTGACAACAGTCCCCTGCCCCGCGGAATCGACGCTGTAGCCGGAAAGCGAGTCGAGATTGAAAACTACCAGTAAAAAGATGATTGTCAGCGCTATCAACAGGATGTTGAGCGCTATCTCGTTGGGCGTCTTGCGGCGCTTTGCGCCTTCAACCAGCGAGACCATCTTGTCGATGAATGTCTCTCCGGGGTCAGCCGTGATTTGCACTACTACACCCTCGGTTGCCGTCACCCTGGTGCCCCCGGTTACGGCGCTGCGGTCGCCGCCGGATTCCCTGACCACCGGCGCCGACTCGCCGGTAATCGCCGACTCGTCCACCAGCGCCGCGCCAAAAACGATGTCGCCGTCGCCGGCGATCAGCTCGTTCACCCGAACCAGCACCAGGTCACCCTTGCGCAGGTCGTTGGCGTTGATCTCCTCAAAGGGACTGTTGGGGTCGGCCTTCTTCAGCTTCTTGGCCATGATTTCGGTCCGCGACTTGCGCAGCGATTCGGCCCTGGCCTTGCCGCGTCCCTCCGCCAGCGACTCGGCGAATGTTGCGAACATGACCGTGAGCCATAGCAGCACCGAAACCGCTCCGGTGAACCACGCCGGGTCGCTGCCCTTCCTGGAGGCGATGTTATAGACGAAGTTCAGCGCCGTGATGGCGCCGCCGATCTCGACCGCGAACATGACCGGGTTGCGCCACAGCGTCACAGGATTGAGCTTGGCGAAGGCGCTCAGCAGCGCCGGCCACAGCAACTTTCTGCTGAAGATCGATTCCTGTTTTTTGTCTGCAGGCGTCAAGTTTCTATCTCCCGGTCATGATCAGGTGTTCGACGATCGGTCCCAGGCCCAGCGCCGGCAGAAACGTGAGCGCGCCCACGATCAGCACCACTACTATCAGCCAGGTGATGAAGGTCATGTTATTGGTGGGAAGTGTGCCGAGGCTGGGCGGCACGTATTTTTTCGCGGCCAGGGAACCCGCCATCGCCAGCGCCGCCACGGCGGGGACGAAGCGGCCGATCAGCATGGCCAGCCCGAGCGTGAAGTTGTAAAAATTTGTGTTGGCGGCCAGGCCGGCAAAGGCGCTGCCGTTATTATTGGACCCTGAGGCGAAGGCGTAAAGCACCTCGCTGAGACCGTGGGGTCCGGGGTTCGCGATCGAGCCGGTGCCGGCCGACAGCCTCAGCGCGATTCCTGAAAAGATCAGCACGGATACGCCCGACGTCAAAACGATGATCACCGATAGCCACATCTCGCGCACCTCGATCTTCTTCCCCAGGTATTCGGGGGTGCGCCCGATCATCAGCCCGGCCACGAAGACGGCAATAATAACAAAAGCGAGCATTGTATATAGTCCCGAGCCGACGCCGCCGGGCGCCACCTCGCCCAGCAGAATCAGGAACATGGTCGCGCCGCCGCCGAGAGGAGTGAAGGAATCATGCTCGGAGTTGACAGCGCCGTCGGAAGTTGCCGTAGTGCCGGCCGCAAACAGGATCGAGCCGCCAAGGCCGAAGCGGACCTCCTTACCCTCGAGGTTCGGTCCGGCGATACCCTGCGCGTGAACCAGCGGGTTGCCGGCATGCTCGGCCCAGTACATCCCGCCCATCGAAGCCAGCAGGATGACCATCATCGCCGTGAAGATCGCCCAGCCCTGCCGCGCGTTGCCGACCATATGGCCGAAGGTATAGGTCAGCGCGAACGGAATCATCAGGAACAAAAATATCTCGATGAAATTTGTCAGTGGCGTCGGGTTCTCGTAGGGATGGGCCGAGTTGGCGTTGAAGAAGCCGCCGCCGTTGGTTCCCAGCAGCTTGATCGACTCGAACGAGGCCACCGGGCCCATCGGCAGAGTCTGTACCTTGACTGCTCCGCCGTCAGCCGTCTGCACCGGCTGCACCAGGCTGCTCTCCTGGAAGGGACTGAAGTTCTGCAGCACTCCCTGCGACACCAGGAAGACCGCGGCGATCAGTGAGATGGGCAGCAGAATGTAGAGGATGCTACGGGTGAGGTCGACCCAGAAGTTGCCTATCTTCTGCGCCGTCCTGCGAACTATACCGCGTATCAGCGAAATGACAATGACCATGCCCATTGATGCGGCCACAAAATGACTCAGCGTCAGCGGCACGGTCTGGGTCAAGTAGCTGGCAGCCGATTCGCCCGCGTAAGCCTGCCAGTCGGTGTTGGTCATGAAGCTGACGGCGGTATTGAAGGCCAGCGGAATCGAAAAACCCGGGAATCCCTGCGGATTGAGCGGCAGGATCCCCTGAAACAACAGGAACAGGAAGACTAGCAGCATGCCGGTGAGATTGAACAGCAGGAGGGAAAAAACGTACTGTCTCCAGCCGGCTTCCTGCCCGGGGTCGACCCCCGTGAACCGGTAGATCAGACGCTCCACCGGCCGCAAAACCGGGGAAAGCAGGTTCTTCTCGCCCTGGTAGACCCGGGCCATGTAGGTTCCCAGGGGCTTTGCCAGCAGGCCGATGATCATGAAGAGCGCAGCTATCTGAATGAAATCGTATGTCTCAATGTTTTGCATTTAGCCCCAAGGCCGCCCGCGTGCCGCGGCTGATGTTTTGCCATCTCGTCACCAATTTGTTACTGAATCCTGCCCGATGCCATCCTAAATCAAGCATCAAAAAAGCCGCTGAACATTAGACAGCGGCCGTTAGCCTGCCTTTTGTTCTTCCAAATGCCTGCGAGGTTAGCTGACGGGCTCGGGCCTGGAAGTGCCCTATCCGCATAAGGACAAAGCTTCATGTCCCTCTGCTGGAATTCGCCCCGGGAAGATTTGGTTCCCCCGCATCCGTTGTTAACGGATCTCGGCTACAAGGTTAAATATGTAGATGACTCTTAGGCACCGGGATCAATCGTTTAATCGTCACGCCCTTCTCATCCAGCCGGCAATAATGCTGGCGAGTAGCAGAACCACCGCAACAATCAGGATCCATCTGAGCGCCTCGATGAAGAGGCCGAGACCACCGAGCAGCAATGCCAGTATCAAAAGCAGAATTACCAGCCACATTGTGAACCTCCCCGCCGGCGCCAGGTCAGGCAGCCTTGTGTTTTTCGTTGTATTCTGCGATGCGCTTGTCGATCTCGTTTTTAGCTTTACCCTTCTCCCAGCCGTATTTCTCCTGCAGCTTTCCTACCAGCTGGTCTTTCTTGCCGCCTATCTGATCGATCTCGTCATCTGTCAGTTCACCCCACCAGGACTTGACGTCGCCTTTCATCTGCTTCCATTTGCCTTCAAGGATGTCGCTTGACATGATTCCTCCAGTCTGTGTTAATTTTGCATCTATGACTACAGAAAATCCTCCGCCTGTCTCAGCAGGGCATTCATTTTCCTGATCAAAGAGTGGACCTCGTCTACTGACTCATGGCGGATCTCGCCGATCTGCCGCCTGCCCGCCGCGCCTACCGTATTCGCGAGTGAGCTGTTTTTTGACCTGAATATAAGAAGCATGACGCCGGCTCCAAGCAAGAATCCCGAGACCAGAACTCCGATCAACATCTGGACGCGCGCCATATCACAATTGCATTTAAGCGGATATCCGGCGGCCGGTTGACCCTCATGCCGGTGTTCGTGGTGGTGGTGCGGACCATGTGAACTTTCGTGGTGGCCATGTTTATGTTCATCATGATTGTGCTTTTTATCTTCTCCCATTACACCCTCCAGTTCAGAGATCAGTGTTTATTTGCTTTCCCATTTTTTTATTTTTAAACCAGTCATGACCGCCCGGGTTTATTTAACCCAAGGTCGGGAAAACCCCAGCTTATGATCGATAAAATGAAAGGGTTCTTCCGCTCGTTGGGACCGGGCCTGATCACGGGCGCCTCCGACGATGACCCATCCGGAATAGGCACCTATGCCGTCGCCGGCGCATCCCTCGGCTTCAGCGTACTGTGGACAACGATCATGATGTTCCCGATGATGGTCGCCGTGCAATATATCTGCACCAAGATCGGCATGGTGAGCGGCGCAGGCCTCAGCAAGACCATCAGGCAGAATTATTCGCGCTGGATCCTTGCGCCGGTGGTTGGCGGCCTTATGATCGCCAACACCATCAACGCCGGCGCCGACATCGGCGCGGTGGCGGCCGGCATCAATCTGCTCGTGCCCGTGCCGATCGCGCTCATGATCGCCCCAATCGCCATCATCATCCTCGCGATCGAGATCTGGGGAAATTACCGCCTGATCGACCGCATCTTCAAGTACCTCACTCTGGCGTTGCTCGCCTACATCGGCTCGGCGTTCTTCGCGCGGCCGGATGCCGTAGAGGTGCTGCGGGGAACGCTTGTTCCCACGCTGTCGCTGGACAGCACCTACCTGTCGACGCTGGTCGCCCTGCTCGGAACCACGATCACGCCCTACCTGTTCTTCTGGCAGCCAAGCCAGGAGATCGAAGAGGAGCAATCGCACGGCGAGAAGACCCGGGCACAGCGGCGCGGCGCGACCAAGAAAGAGCTGAGAGTCATGGAGCGGGACACGACGAGCGGCATGCTCTTCTCGGAGATCGTGGCGTATTTCATCATCATGGCGACAGCCGCGACACTGAATGCATCCGGCAACACGAACATCGGCTCGGCCACGGAAGCCGCCGAAGCACTGAGACCGCTGGCGGGAAACGGCGCCACGGTCCTGATGGCGCTCGGGTTGATCGGAGCCGGCATGCTCGCGATTCCGATCCTCACCGGCTCGGCTTCGTACGCGCTGGCCGAAGCGATGGGCTGGAAGTACGGCCTTGACCGGAAAGCGAGACAAGCCAGGCATTTCTATATCGCGATCGCGGCCTCGACCATTGTGGGAATGCTGATAAATTTCATCGGAATCAACCCGATTAGCGCCCTGTTCGGCAGCGCCGTCATCAATGGCTTCCTGGCGCCGCCGCTGCTGGTCATCATCATGCTGATGTCAAGCAGCCGCCGCGTGATGGGCCGGCGCCGCAACGCTCCCATCACCAACATCGCCGGCTGGTTCACAACAGCAGTTATGTTCGCTGCCGCGGCCGGCCTCGTCTGGACCTGGTTCAGTCAATGAGACTGCGGGAACGATTAACCGGCTTCGCCAATCAGACTTATTCGCGCATGAAGCGCCAGCCTCTGCTCGCACCACTGATCGCGCTGGCCCAAAAAATAAACAACGACGACCTGACTACTCACGCCACGGTCCTGGCTTATAATTTCTTCTTCGCCCTTCCGGCGGCGTTATTGTTCCTGGTGGCGGCTCTGGCCTATCTCCCCGTGGACAACCTGAGCGCCCGAATCACGGAGCAGCTCGCCGGGGTTGTTCCCGCTGACGCCATCGATCTCGTGGGCCGGACCGCTGACAAGGCTCTGGAAAGGGGGCCGGGGACGGTGACGCTGCTGATCGTCAGTTTCTGGGGAGCCGTCTATGGCATGACCGGCGGTTACTCCTCCATGATAACCGCCGTCAACAAGATCTTCGGGCTCAAGGAAACCAGGGGTTGGTGGCGGGTGAAGCTGCTTTCCTTCGCCATGAGCGCGGCGGCCGCGGTCCTGATGGTGACCGCCTTCGCGCTTCTCATCATCGCGCCCTCCCTGGCTGATGCGTTCGAAAATCACAAAGTACTCGAGGGCCTTGCTTTCCTGCTGCGGCCAATCAGGTGGCCGGCGATACTGCTGCTGGTCCTGACCGGCATCGAGGTCAGCTACCGTTATGCTCCCTGCCGCCCACCACGCTTCCGCTTCATCAGCCCCGGCGCCCTGATCGCGGCCTTCGTCTGGATAATTGCGACATACCTGTTCGGCATCTATGTCAACAACTTCGGCTCCTACGACAAGGTGTACGGGACTCTCGGAGCCGTTATCGTGCTGATCACCTGGATCTGGCTGAGTTCATTGGTGTTCCTTGTCGGCGCCGCCATCAATGCGCTCTGGATCGAACAGCGGGGGCCAAGGCTGTTGAAGAAGTAGCCTGCCTAGCGAAAGCGGCCCCGTCGGGGCCGCTTTTCAGCGCTGGTACTGTCATCGCGGATCAGGCGGCTTTCTTTCTGTGCCATTTCCCATCGTCGCCTTTCCGGTAATCATGCCTCACGGCAGCCCAGGCAACCCTGTGCTTCCCTGTTGATCCTGTAAGGCATTGCAGCTCTCCTGCGGTCGCTTAATGGTGTATAGCCCGCCGGCCGCTAAAGCCGGTGAACAGATTGACAATGAAGAGCAGTATCACTGCTCCGACCAGCGCCGTCAGGATCCAGCCCAGCCAGCCGCCGGTCGCCACACCCAGCAGCGAGAAAACGAAGCCGCCGATGAACGCTCCGATCACTCCCACGATAACGTCGCCGAGTATGCCCAGGCCGTGCCCCCTCATGATCAGGCCCGCGAGCCATCCGGCGATCAGACCAACTATCAGAAATGCGATCAAGCTCATTTTTATACCTCCGACGAAATTACTTCTTAGTGCCTATGAACCGTCCTCACATGCCTTACGTTCGTGGGCATCATCAATAGATATACCAGCCGCGTGATTCCCCAAGCGATGAGCAGGTAGACGATCATGGCGATGATGGAAGTGATCTCGAAGACACTACCATCCGTCGCGGGCTCTCCCACCAGACCGAAGAACGGCGACAGGAACACATGCGACACCCGGTATATGAAGCTGGCAAAAGCGTTATCCGGATTGGCGGCCACCAGTTTGAGGATCACCCTCACACCGATAAACGCTTCAATAATCCCGAACACCAGCCAGATTATGCCATCGACGCGATTTATCTCCATGCGGCGATGCTCCGCCCGATCCTCCTCCACTTCACGCTCGCTTCCACTCGAATCGACTTCACGATATTCGTCCTGATCCATTGGTTCTGGGCTCATTGTTTTCACCTCCCATTCGAAAATTCTCGATTACTTTTCATATTTTTGGAATTCCACGAAACACGAAAGTTAAACGCGCATTCTGGTTTGTTTTAAATCACATCCGGATACGCTTCCCGGCAAAGTGATTAGCGTATTGTTTTGCCAATACTCGCGTGGATGAGGTGAAAGAATTGGCGTGGCAAAATGAACCTGGCAATGGCGGTTGGGGTGACGAAGTGCGGGTCCTGGGAAGAGAGTTCCTGGGGACATTCGCCCTTACTTTTGTCGCCGCCAGCGCCGTAGTCATCAACGCCATCACCGGCCAGGTGAGTTATGCCGCGCGTGTTGGCGCGCCCGGTCTGCTGATCATGGGAATGATCTATGCGCTGGGCGAGATCTCCGGAGCCCATCTGAATCCCGCGGTGACCCTCGCATTTTCGGTCAGAGGAGTTTTCTCGTGGAAGCGCGTGCCGGGCTATATCGCCTTCCAGTTGGCCGGGGCTGTCCTGGCGGCGCTTCTGATCTTAAATCTCTTTGGCGACGAGAGTGACCTCGGCGCCACCATTCCTCACCGCGGAGAAGGCACCTCGCTGGTGATGGAAGCAATCCTGACGCTGTTTCTGGTGATGGTCGTCATCGGTACGGCCACCGGCCACAGGATCGTGGGACACAATGCCGGCCTGGCCGTGGGTGGCACCGTCGCCCTTTGCGGCCTGTTCGCCGAGCCGATAAGCGGCGCCTCGATGAACCCGGCGCGCTCTCTGGGGCCCGCTCTCATCAGCGGCAAGCTCGAATCCATCTGGATATACATAATTGGGCCACTGGCAGTGGGCGCTGCCAGCCGTCGTTATAACGCGCATGCTGCACGGCCAACCGACTCGCAGGGAAGAGGAAGCCGCAGAAGGCGCTATCGCCGATTAATCGATGAACAGATCGACCAGCTCGAACTTCTCCACGTCGACGAGCCCCATGTCGGTTAGCTTGAGCGAAGGCACCACCGGCAGGGCCAGGAATGAGAGCGATATCAACGGATCTGGCAGACTGCAGCCCAGCTCCGCGGCGGCGCCGATGACCTCGCGCACCGCGGCGGCGACATCGCCGATGGGCTGGTCGGACATCAGCCCGGCGACCGGCAGCGGCAGCGACACGAGCGGCCGGCGGTCGGCGACTACCACAGCCCCTCCGTTCATGCGGGCGATCTCGATGACGGCGGCGCGCATATCGGCGTCGCTGGCGCCGACGACGATGACGTTGTGGGAATCGTGGGCCACGGAGCTGGCGATGGCGCCTCTTTTCAGACCAACCCCTCTGACGAAACCGAGACCGACGTTGCCCGAGGCGGTATGGCGCTCGACCACGGCGATCTTGAGGATGTCGCGGGCGGTGTCGGCGACAGCCATGCCGTCGACGACTTTCGGCTCCGCCAGCAGGCTCTCGGTAACGATCTGCCCGGGCACGATGCCGATGACCTTCATCCTGCCGCCCGCGGCCGGCACCGACATATCGACGATGCTGTCATTGTCTATATTCACGGTGCCGCGGATGCTGCGGACTGCCGGCTCACTCTCGAACGGTTGCGCGCGGCCGCCCTCGGCGACGATATTTCCCGCCTTGATCACCCGCGAGACCGTCATCCTCTCCAGGTCGTCGACGATGGCGAGGTCGGCGCGATAACCCGGAGCCACAGCTCCGATTTCCCGCAGGTGAAAATATTCGGCGGTGTTTATCGTGGCCATCTGCACGGCCGTGACGGGATCGACGCCCTCGGCGATGGCCATCCGCACCAGATTATCGATGTGGCCCTCCTCGAGGAGATCGCCGGGATGGCGGTCGTCGGTGACGAACATGAATTGACGCGAATTCTGAGGCGTGACAATCGTTATCAGTTCCTTGAGGTTCTTCTCGGTGGTGCCTTCCCGCACCATGATGTGCATGCCCAGGCGCAGTTTCTCGAGTGCCTCGGCGGCGCTGACGCATTCGTGGTCGGAGTGGATGCCGGCGTCGATGTAGGCGCAGAGGTCCTTGCCGGTAAGGCCGGGAGCGTGCCCGTCGACCCGCCGCCCGCCGGCGATCCTGATTTTGTTGAGCACTTCGCGGTCGCCGGCGATGACGCCGGGATAGTTCATCATCTCTGCGATGCCGATGACGCGCTCCCGCGGGAGCAGCAGCGTCAGGTCGCCGCTGGTGAGTTCGGCTCCGGAAGTCTCCATCTTCGTCGCCGGCACGCACGAGGGCAGCATCACGTAAACCGTGACCGGCAGCCCGGCGCTGGAGCGCAGCATGTAGTTGATGCCCTCGATGCCAAGCACATTGGCGATCTCATGGGGGTCGATGACGACCGAGGTGGTTCCGTGGGCTATGACAGCCCGGGCGAACTCGGGAGGAGTCAGCATCGAGCTCTCGATGTGGATATGGCCGTCAATGAAACCGGGGCAGAGGTAGCGTCCCTCGATGTCCATGGTCCTTGCAGCCTCGTAGCTGCCGAACCCGGCGATACGGCCGTCGTGCAGCGCCACGCTGGTGTTGATGATCTCACCAGAGAGGACATCGACGACCCGCGCATTGCGGATCAGCAGGTCGGCGGGCACGCCGCCCCGGCCGACGGCTATGATGTCGCTCAGCCCATCGGCTTCGCCCCAGCCGGCTCTGTTGTTTTCGTCCGGGATCATGTCATCCAATTATTACCCCGTAGATATCGTTTACATTCGTTCCCGTGGGTCCGGTCATGATCAGATCGCCCAACGCCTGGAAAAAAGGATAGGCGTCATGTTCCCGCAGATAATCTTCGGGCTCCAGGCCAAGAGCCCTGGCTCGGGCTACGGTGGCGCCATCGGCGATGGCCCCCGCCGCGTCGGTCGGCCCATCGGTGCCGTCGGTGCCGAAGGCGAAGACGAGGGTATCGCGCCGGCCTTCGATCGACAAAGCCGCCGCCAGCGCGAACTCCTGTGCCCGGCCGCCCGTGCCCTTGCCGGTGACCGTGACCGTGGTTTCGCCGCCGGCGATGAGGCACAGGGAAGAGGCGGGCGCAGCCGCTCCGGGCCTGGCCGAGGCTTCCCATTCCTTCACAGCCGCCGCAACCAGCTCACGCGCCGCTTCTCTTGCCTCTCCCGTGACCGGCCTGACGCGCCGGTGGACCCTGCCATTGAAGCCGATGGCACTTGCAGCCGCCACAGCGGCGTCCACCGCCGTTGAGTTAGAAGCTAAAATGTGATTTTGTATCCGCGCGAAGACGCTGTCGCCAGGCTTGGGAGTCTCTTCTATCCGTCCGGCGGCTCCTTCCTCGAGCCGATGCAGAGCCGCCGGCGCCAGCTTCCCGCGCAGCCGGTAGCGATCGATCACGTCCAGCGCCATGGAAAAAGTGGACGGATCGGGCGTGGTCGGGCCGGAGGCAATGATGTCGAGGGAGTCGCCGATGACATCGGAGATGATCAGGGTCGAAACCGCGGCTGGAAAGGCGGCCGCGGCCAGGCGGCCGGCCGAAGCCATGGTCAGGTGTTTGCGCACGGTGTTGACCTCGTCGATGGCGGCGCCGCTCCTGAAAAGCGCCTCGGATGTCCGTTGCAGACCGTCCAGGGTCAACCCGGGAGGCGTCAGCGCCATCAGCGCCGAGCCCCCGCCGGAGAGCAGGCAGATGACCAGGTCGCGTTCGCCCGCCCCGGTCGCCATCTCAAGCAGCTCGCGCGCGGCGCCGGCAGAGCGCGCATCGGGGATCGGATGCGCCGCCTCGCGCAAGGCGATGCGCTTGAGACCATCGACGCCGTAGCCATCCTTGACCACGACGGCGCCTGATGAGACCCGCTCGCCAAGGACCGATTCGATAGCCAGCGCCATGGGCCCGGCGGCCTTGCCGGCGCCGAGGACAAGGATGCGGTCGACTGAGGAAAGGTCATATTCATCGCCGGCGATAAGAAGGTTGTCTGCTTCGAGATGAAGCGCTTTGCGCACCAGCTGCCAGGGATCGACCGGCTCCAGCGCCGCCCTTATCAGCCGCATGACCAGCTCGCGGCCTCTCACCTGCCGGACTGCAGATAATCGTAGGCCGAGAGCGCGGCTTTGGCGCCCTCGCCCACAGCTACCACGATCTGTTTGTCGCGAACCTGGGTGACGTCGCCGGCGGCGAAGACTCCCTTGACGCCGGTGCGGCAATCGCAATCGACGACTACCTCGCCTTCGCTGTTGAGCTGCAGCAGATCGACCGCGAAACTCGAGTTGGGGTAGAGTCCGACTTCAACAAAGACCGCGTTGACGTCAAGCTCTTTCGTATCCCTGCCGTCGATGGAGCCGATGACGACGGATTGTACCTGCTTACCGTCGCCTTTGATCTCCAGCGGCTGCCACTGGAAATGTTTACAGATGCGGTCATCAGCCAGGATCTTGCCGCTGAGGATCTCGTCGCCGGTCAGCCTGGTCTGGGAGACCAGCTGCACGTTGGGGCTGATGGCGGCCAGCTCCAGAGCCGCCGACAGCGCCGAGTTGCCCCCGCCCACGACCATGACCGGCTTGCCGCTGAAGACCGGAGCATCACATGTCGAGCAGTAGCTGACACCGCGCCCCGTGTATTGGGCTTCACCGGGAATATTCAGCAGCCGCGAGCGTTTGCCTGAGGCGATGATGACGGTGCGGGAGCGCAGCTCCTTCCCCGTGCGGGTGGAGGCGCGCATGAGGCCGCCTGCGTTTTCCAGCCGGGAGATCTTTTCCCCGGTGATCACCTCGACGGGATACTTCTCCGTCTGCTCCCTGAACCTGGCCATCAGCTCGGGTCCGCCGATGTACTGGAAGCCCATGTAGTTCTCAACGCCGGAGGTCCCCATGGGTTGACCTCCAAGCTCGTCTGTGACAATGGCGGCCTTGAGGTTCTTGCGGGCGGCATAGACGGCAGCGGTCAGCCCCGCGGGCCCGCCGCCTATGATCAGGACGTCGAGAAGCTCCTCCTCGGCGTGGGCTTTTTTACGCGGCTGGAGACCGAGTTTCTTGTCGATCTCGCCCCGGGCGTCCTGCATCAGGAAGTCGGCGTAACCGCCAATATATTCATCGCCGATGAAGATCTGCGGCACGTAGGTCTTGCCGGTGCGCTGCTGCATCTCTTCGCGCACCCCCGGATCGCTGCTGATGTCTTTCGTCCTGAATTCGATGCCCCTCGCACGGAGGAGGTCCTTGAGGCTGACGCAATGAGGTCAACCCGGGGTCGAATATATGAGGATCTCGGGTGATGCCACGCTGCCTCCCCCGACGCTTCCGGCTACGTTTCAGGCCCGCTGACTATGACCTGGCCCTTCATCGTTGGATGTATGGTACAGGCATAATCGAACGTCCCCGGTGAATTGAATGTGTAGCCGAAGTTCTTGCCGGGATCGAGCCTGCCGGAATCGAAGGCGCCATTGCTCGCGGTAACCGTGTGCGTAAGCGTATCGCTGTTGCTCCAGGTGACAGTGGTTCCTGTCTGGATCGCGATCGTCTTCGGATCGAACGACAGGTTTTGTATATTGACCGTCGCCGATTTATCGGAGATCGTCACCGGTTGAGAGCTGGCGCCTGTGTCGCTCGAGCTGCCGCCGCATGAGGCCACGGCCAACAAGACGGAAGCCATGACCACCGCGGCCAACAATATGCTGACTACCTTCTTCAAAACATTCCCTTTCCTTGATTTTGTCTTTATTCCTCGATGATGATTATCTCCGCGGGGCACTCGTCGCAGGCGCTCTGAACCGCTTCACGCAATTCTTCGCTGGGTTCGGCAACGATTACCGTGGCCAGGCCGTCATCCGAAAGCTCGAATACTTCCGGGCACTCGTCGGCGCAGATGCCGTCGCCCAGGCATTCATCCCTCGGTTCGATTTTGACTTTCATTTTTCTCTCCTTTCAATGGGGAAGACCGTAAGGTGGTTGTGAATATCCTTTCATACCACGCAGATGATATCCAAAAACATGACCGGGCAACAGCCCGGCGCCCGGCGCCGCCGCGATTCGACGGCTGCCCCGGCTCGCCGGCTATGTTTGATAACGGCCCGTTGGTGTTAGAATTACCTGTCTCTTTACTGGAAGAATCCCGGAGGATCCGCATGGAACTTAATATTCAGAGCGAGAAGACCGACAGCGGCGTAGCTGTCATCACGGTTGCCGGGGAGCTCGATCTATACACGGCTCCGCGGTTGAAAGAAAACCTGCTGGCGGCGCTGGAAGACGGAGCCCTCAAGATCGTCATCGACATGGCCGGAGTGCATTTCATCGACAGCTCGGCGCTGGGCGTGCTCATCGGCGGCGTCAAGCGGCTCAAGCCCAAGGGCGGCAGGCTGGTTCTCGTCAGCGTCGACGAAAACGTCAACTGGATCTTCCAGATCACCGGATTGAACAGCGTCTTTGACATCTATTCCTCACGGGAAGACGCGTTAAGGAGCATGGCTGACTAAACGCCGGACGGCTGCAAGGCAGGGCGGCAGATTCACGGCCGGGTCTGATGTGAAGAATGTGGGGGGCCGTGGCGGCTATTATTCCCGAAGGAGGGCGTTTGTCAGTTCACTCAGTCGTATGTGTCAAGCAGGTGCCTGACACCACCCAGGTCCGGATCGATCCGGAGACTGGAAGCCTCATACGCCAGGGAATCCCTTCGGTCATCAATCCGTTCGACCTTCATGCAGTCGAGGCCGCCCTTCATCTTCGAGACGAACACGGCGGCCGCATCACCGTGCTTTCCATGGGACCGCCGCAGGCGGAAGAAACCCTGCGCAAGGTCCTGGGCTTCGGCGTCGACCGCGCCGTGCTGCTATCCGACCGCGCCTTTGCCGGCGCCGACACCCTCGCCACCACCTTCGCCCTGGCGGCGGCCATCCGCAAGATCTCCGAACAGGACGCCGTCGATCTCGTCATCTGCGGCAAGCAGTCCATCGACGGCGACACCGGTCAGGTCGGTCCGGGCCTGGCGCGCCGTCTCGGCATGAGCCAGGTTACTTATATATGCGGCCTTGAAGAGCTCGACACCAAGGCGGGTGTCATCCGCGCCTGGCGTCAACTCGAGAGCGGCCGCGAGCTGCTCGAGGCGAAGCTGCCGGCGGCCCTGACGATAACAGAAGTCTGCAATCGCATCAGGTACGCCGCGCTACCGGACCTGATCGCGGCGGCCGGCAAACCGGTCGAGGTATGGAGCGCCGACGATGTCGGCGCCGAGCGCTCACGGCTGGGGCTCAAGGGCTCGCCGACTCGAGTCAACAAGATTTTCGCGCCACCGTCGCGCGAGCGCGGCGAGATCTTCACCGCCTCCGATTCCTCACCGGCGGAAGTGGCGGCCACGGTCATGGAACGCCTGCAGGAGCGCGGCCTCAAGATGGGCAAAAGCGTCTGATGGCCGGCAAGTCGGGAAAAAAGGAAAGCGGCTCTACGGCAAAGGCCGGCGCGGACAGCAAGATTGGCGATGTCTGGGTCGTCATCGAACATGAAGGCGACCTGGCGGCCCGGGTATCCTGGGAACTGATGGGCGAGGCGCGCCGCCTGGCGGCCGATCTTGGAACCCAACCCACAGCCGTAATCCTGGGAGACGGAGACAACAGCGGCCAGCTGGCGAAACAGGCGTTCTCCTACGGAGCCGCCATTGTCTATATCGCCGACGATGACGCCCTCTCGCCCTTTACAGCCGAGCCTCAAAGCCACGCTCTGGCGGGGCTGGCCGGCAAATATTCCCCGGGAATAATACTCCTGGGCGCGACGACCAGGGGCCGCGACCTGGCCTCGGCCGTGGCCACCGAGCTCGAGACGGGGCTGACCGCCGATTGCACCTCGCTTGAGATCGATCCCGATACCAGGCTCCTGCGGCAGACCCGCCCCGCCTTCGGCGGCAACATCATGGCGACAATCATCTCGCCCGGACACCTGCCGCAGATGGCGACCGTGCGGCCGGGAGTCTTCCCGATAGCCAAAGCCGATGCCGGCGCCGGCGGCAATGTCATCACCTACAAACCGCGTCTGGCGGCGGTGCAGCCCGTGCGCAGGCTCCATTATCTTCCCGAACTGGAGGATGAAGCTTCGTTGCAGGGCGCCGACGTGATCGTCTCGGGCGGCAGGGGCATGCATCAGGCAAGGAATTTTTCACTGCTGGAAGATCTCGCCCGCGAACTTGGCGGCGTTGTCGGCGCCTCGCGAGGCGCCGTCGATGCCGGCTGGGTGTCGGTACGGCGCCAGATCGGGCAGACGGGTCAGACGGTGCGCCCGGTCCTCTATGTCGCCGTCGGCATCTCCGGCGCCATCCAGCATCTGGCCGGCATGCAGCAGGCGGACATCGTCCTGGCCATCAACAACGATCCCACGGCGCCCATCTTCAACATCGCCGACTTCGGCATCGTCGGTGACCTCTTCGAAGTGGTGCCGGCGCTGATAGCCGAGATCAAGAAACGCAAGAATGGGGCCGAAGCGGGAATTGTTTTTGACCGCGTGGTCGCGGAGAAGACGCGCAAGGAGGCGGCCAAGTGACGCCGGCCGCTAAAGCTGATGCAGCCGGGCAGGCAACGCCGGCGCCCGCAAGATTCGACGCAATCGTCGTCGGCGGCGGCCCCGCGGGCCTGTCGGCCGCATATACCCTGGCGGCCGGAGGCGCGAGCGTCGTCGTCATCGAGCGGGGCGACTGGCCTGGCAGCAAGAACGTGATGGGCGGCCTCGTCTTCTCCCAGCCGACCTCGCAGGTGGTTCCCGATTTCTGGAAGGAAGCTCCGCTGGAGCGTCCCGTGACCCGCCGCGAGATGTGGCTGACGACCGGCGACTCCGTCCTCAAAGCTGCGTATGAGTCAACCGATTTCGGAGCCGAGCCCTACAATTCCTTCTCGGTCTTCCGCTCACGCTTCGACAAATGGCTGGCGGCGCAGGCAAGCGCCAAGGGCGCAGTCATCATCACCGAGACTCTGGTCGAGGACCTTCTCTGGGACGGCGGCAAGGTCATCGGCGTGCGCACCGGGCGCCCCGATGGCGACCTCGAGGCCGACGTGGTTATCCTCGCCGAGGGCGTCAATCCCTTCCTGGCCGAGAAGGCGGGAATGAGCCAGGGCGTCAAAGCCGAAGCGATAGCGGTCGCGGTCAAGGAAGTGCTGGCGCTCCCCAAGGAGAAACTCGAAGACCGCTTCAGCCTCGGCACGGATACCGGCGCCGCCTTCGAAGTGGTCGGCGAGATCACCGGCGGCATACCGGGCACCGGCTTCATCTACACCAACAGGGACACGATATCGATCGGCGTCGGCGTCATCCTCAAGGACATGGTTGACCGCGCCGGGGCAGCATATAGTCTCCTGGAGCGGTTCAAGGCGCAGCCTCAAGTGCGGAGGCTGATCGATGGCGCCGGGCGCCGCGAGTACGCCGCCCATCTCATCCCTGAGGGCGGTTATCGCAGCATGCCCAGTCTGTATGGCGATGGCGTTCTGGTCGCCGGAGACGCCGCCGGCATGGTCAACGCCGTCTTCAGCGAAGGCGCCAACCTGGCCCTGCTCTCGGGCAAGATGGCCGCCGAAACCGTATTGCAGGCGCGCGGGTCGGGAGATTACAGCCGTCGGACGCTCGGCCGTTACGGCGATTTGGTCGGCAGAAGCATCATTATGAAAGACCTCAAGACTTTCGAGGGAATGACATCGCTGTTTTCTTCCCATAAACATTTCTTCAGCCTTTATCCCCAGCTGGCCTCGGCGGCGGTCAAGGAGATGCTCACGGTCGACTCGCTCACCAAAGCCGACAAGATGCACCTAATCACAAAACTGGCAAGATCGCAAATGCCGACGCGCCGGCTGATAAAAGATCTCTGGGATGGCTGGAGGGCGTTCTCATGACGATGAATGACAGACTTCCATACGACGACCGTGATTGGACGCCGCCGAAACACGACGTCACCGCCCAGCTGGGCGTGGTCAAGTTCAAGCCGGACGACACAGCGCACCTGGAGATCAAGGACGAACAGGTCTGCCGGGAGCGCTGCCGGCGCAAGTTCTGCACCCATTCCTGCCCGGCGCAGGTCTACCGCTGGGAAGAAGAGGAAAAATCGATCTCGATCGCCTTCGAGGGCTGCCTGGAATGCGGCACCTGCCGCAACGGCGGCTGCCCTTACGACAACATCACCATGCGTTATCCCCGAGGCGGCTTCGGGGTGCAGTACCGCTTCGGATAGGTTGCCGCCGGGCCCGCTACCGGCAACCCGCGTAACCCTACTGGAATCCCACGTAATAAAAATACCAGGCGGCGCTGGAGATCCAGATGATGACGACCGAGCCGAATACGACTATGCCAAAATACGGCAGAGCAGTATAAAACCGCGGCAGCCCGCGCGCGATGACGATCTTGGCGAGGACGGCAGCGATCGTGATGGTGCCAACGATGTCGTGGATGGCGACGCGCGCGGGGCTGAAACCGACCAGCGGGAGCAGATAGACCACGCAAGTATAGGAAACCAGCACCATGATGAACAGGCCGATGTAACCGCCGAAGCGGTGAGCCCGTATCAACCAGCGCCGCGACTCCACCGGCAGGTCCCCGATCCAGCCCCGGCCCAGGGAGATGACGGTCAACTGCCCGAAGGCGACCGCCAGCAGCAGCGTGGTAAAAACGCTCATCTGGTATAGCGTCAGTTCCGGCATGGGCTCCTTCTTCCCCGGCTTGGTACCGTTTCCCTGCTTGGAAGCATATTTTCCGCCGGGCGGGGATATGAAACAATCAGGATGGCAAAGCAATCAGCAAGGAGGATCCATGAAAACCTGCGAGAGTTGTGGCATGCCCATGCTGGCGGATGAGGATTTCGCCGGCGGCGACCCCGCAAGCGACCTTTGTGTCAATTGCGGGTCGGAAGCGACGGTGCGGGGCCGGGTCATCAGCTTCACAATCATGGAATCGAAACTGGGCAAGGCGGACGAGCTGCTCGAGATCCTGCGGGAGAATCTGCGCCAGACGCGCGGGCTGGACGGAGTCACCGACGCATTTATATCCCAGTCCCCCGAAGACCCGAATATCTTTTTCACTTATTCCCGCTGGCTCGACCGCGCCGCCTACGACGCCGCGCAACGTGCAGCCGCGGCCGGCGATAGCCCGGCGCTGACGGAGGATGTCACGCCACTTCTTGGCAGCGAGCCGGTGTTCGGGCTTTACGACGTGATGGACTGAGCCGGTGCCGGCCCCAGCAGCATCGCGGCAGGCGGCGCGACAGGCGCCCCCGATAAATGATAAAACTACTCCAGCATGAGATTTCCGGGAAAAAAAGGTAACAGATCCACGGCCGTCGCGGCCTCGATCCTGACGGTCGCGTTGGCTTTGGCGCTGGGCCTTTCCGCCGTGCTGCTGGGCGCCGGATGCGGCGGCACGCCCACGGTTGTGACTTCCACCGCCACCGAAACGGTTCCGACCGCGACGGCGCCGCCCTATCAGCGCCAGACTCTGACCTTCTTCCGCGGCATCGACGAGCCGCGGCCCGACGCCTGGCAGGATGTGATCGGCGACCGCGCCCAGCTGCGCACGGACGGCTTCAACATCGTCGTGCTGGGGCCGCCGGTACTGATCACTCCGCGATCAGGCGGACAACCGCGTATCATCCTTCAGGGGGCCGCCGATTCAGCCCCCGGAGTCGCCGAAGAGATACATAACGCCGGCCTCTCGGTCTTCATCGCCCCGACTACGGCCGCGCAGGGCTACAACCAGGTGGTCGATCCTTCAGATACTACCCTGTCACACCTCACCGATGACGCAACCAGCTGGGCCCAGACCGCGGAAGAGAAACAGGCCGAGCTGTTCTCGCCCCTGGATGAATACAATCTGGCGCTCGGCACCGACGCCGCCAATAAATGGTCCGCGGCGGTGCTGCCACTGGTGAAGCAGAAGTACACGGGGCCCGTCGTCGCCAAGGTCGTTCCCGACATTTCCACGGCTCCGGCGCCTCCCGGCGCGCAGCACGATTTCGAGAAACTCGACTACAAGGGTTACGACTACCTGATGCTGGATATATATCCACATGGGGAGGCGCTCGATGAGGCCGCGTTCGAGGCCCAGGTCAGCGAGATCCTCGCGCGGGCCAACGCGATCGCCCAGCGCGACGGCCTCAAGGGCGTGCTACTGGAGTTCGGCGCCTGGCGCGAGGAGTCGGGCATCGACTCGATCGACGGCCCTGTCCTCGGGGAAGACAACCAGGCGCTCGTCACCGGTGCTATCATGAAACTGTCAATGCCTCAAATAAAAGGATTCTTCTGGCACGGATGGACGCTCTCCGGCCGTGGCGCCAAAGGACACAAGGTCGAGGATGTGCTCCGCCAGGGTTTCGGCGGCTGAGCGGTTTAGGGGCATGTAACCTTACAGGGAGGATTGCGATGAAGAAGATACTGGTTCCCACCGACGGTTCCGCGCGGGCCGAGAAGGCCGCCGAATGCGCCATCGATCTCGCCAAGGCCGCGGGCGCTTCCCTGCTGTTCCTGAATGTGGTCGACGAAGTCTCCCCGGCCTATGTCTATGAACTTGAAAGCAACGCTTCGATCGACGTCGCCGCCCTCGACGACCAGCGGCGGCAGTTCGGCAAAGACGCCGTCGAGCGGCTGAAAAAGAGTGCCGACGCCGCCGGGGTCGAATCGCAGGCGATGGTCGCGGAAGGACATCCCTGGCAGGAGATACTGAACCGCGCCGACAGTGAGGGAGCAGACCACATAGTCATCGGCTCCCATGGGCGCCGGGCGCTGGCCGCCGCCGTGCTTGGCAACGTAACCGTCAACGTGATCCACGGCGCAAAGGTGCCGGTGACCGTGGTGCCCGTCCGCGAAGAAGAGTAGAGGGAAGAAACAGAGCCGCCGGCTAGGAAGCCAGGCGCGATTGCACTTCTTTAAGCGGCTGACGGTTGGCGATCATCTCAGACACTTCGGACTTCTCCTTGGGGGAGCGCCCCAGCAGAAAAGCCGCCCGCAGGGCGCCTTCCCTGAGATAAAGCACCATTACGGATTTTTCCTCGAATGAGCCCAGTGTCACAACCTCATCAAACCCGCTCATGTCCCCCAGGAAATCAAAGGTCAGTCCGAAGACAGTTGAGTAGAAGTATGAGACGTTACGGAACTCCTCGCGCTTGCCGGCCATATTGGCGGCCGCGCACCGTCCCTGCCTGATGGCGTTGTCCCAGTGCTCGATGCGGCGCTGTTTGCCGTAGATGACGTCCATGAAATTGGCGATGTCTCCGGCGGCGTAGACATCGGCGGCGCCTGAGTCCGCCCCGGAGCCCGCGCCTGCCGCTCCCACCCCGGAGCCCGGACCCGCCCCCGCCAGCTTCGCCTCCAGAAACTCATTGACCACGACGCCGTTGTCCAGCATCAGGCCGCTGCCCTCGAGGTAACCGGTGTCCGGCCAGACGCCGATGCCGGCGACCGCCATGTCGCAGGGAAGTGTCCTGCTGGCTTTGGTCTCCACCATCTCGACCCGCGAGCCGCCATTCAGTCTTACGGCCTCATCCTCGTAGACCGTATGCACGCCCCTGCTTGCATAGAGCTCCTCGAAGAAAGTGCTTATCTCATCGGACGCAAATTTTTCAAACAGCCGGTCGCCGCGATGCACTACTTTTACATCCAGTCCGATCTGCGATAGAACGGACGCCGCCTCGAGCCCGATGAAACCGCCGCCGATGACGACGGCCTGGTTTGCGTGCAGAGCCGCCTCGCGGATGGCTTCCGACTCCGCCAGGGTGCGCAGGTAATAAAGCCCGGGGAGATCCGAGCCGGGGATCGTCAGCAACCGCAGATGGCAGCCTGAGGCGATGAGCAGCTTGCCGTAGGCATATCGCGACCCGTCAGCGGCGGTCACCTCGTGGGCGGCGGCGTCAACGGCGGCGGCGGCATTTCCCAGATGAAGCTCGATCCCGTGCTCGCTGCGGAAATCTTCATTGAGCAGGAACAGCCATTCGCGCTCGAAATCCCCGAGCATGTATTCATTGGAAAGAGGGGGGCGGTCGTAAGGCGCTTCCTTTTCCTCGGCGAGGATGCCGATGCCGCCGCCGTGCCCCAGCCGTGCCAGTTCCTTGGCCGCGTTGGCGCAGGCAAGGCCGCCGCCGATGATGAGGAAGTCATAATGTTTGTCCGCCATGGGCACTCCCGGTTTTACGCGGCGGGCGCGAAGGCCGGCGGCGCAGCGCGACCCCGCCTCAGTCGAGTCTGATTTCTCCATCTTCGAGATGAAATCGCAGTGGCGGCAGGGGCCCGGTAGCCGGGCCCCTCAGCACGGCGCCGTCGGCGAGATACCTGGATCCGTGACATGGGCAATCCCAGGTGACGTCGAAGGCGTTCCATCCGGTCTGGCAGCCCATGTGGGTGCAGATATTCTCCAGCACGGTCAACTTGCCGCCGTCGTTATAGACCGCGACAGGACGCCCGTCGATCTCACCCGTCAGACCCTGTCCCTCAGGGATCTCCGAAGCTCTCATATATCAGCTCGCTTTCCCTTCGGTGCAGAAATAGCCATCGCTCAGATCGTACTCGCCCCAGAGCGCGCAGTCTCCGCATAGGCAACCTTTTTGGGTCGGGTTCCTCTCGCTCTTGCCGAGCGCGCAGAAAAACCCGGAATCACCCTGGATGTAGGTCGGGCAGGTGCTGCAAATACATTTGGCGGCGTTTTCAGGCGTATTCGGTACTTCCATGGTGCTGCCTCCTCTCCGGTGCCATTGTTTTCATCTGTTTACCCTCGATGCACAGGTAGCAAACAGAGGTGGTGCCGCGAGACAACCGGGCGGGGGCAAACGCCTTCCCGCATCCATCCCATGAAAAAACCGCCTCCAGGGGAAGCGGCAAGAAGCAACCAAAACATATGGCAAAGGAAAAATGTACGGGATTGAAATAAGTGGCGGGAGCGACGGGACTCGAACCCGCGACCTCCGGCGTGACAGGCCGGCGCTCTAAACCGACTGAGCTACGCCCCCGCGCCAAGGGTATATTCTACGCTGTAACAGCACCCGAAAACAAACCAGAAAAAAACCGCCCCGATTGAGACGGTTTTTTAAATTCTGCGGCGCGGTCGCCGACGCCCTGCTGGCTAGTCGTCGTGGCCGTGGTCGTCGTCGTCGTCGAAGCCGATGCTGCAGGTCCAGGAAGAATGGTTGAAGGTGATGTCCCGGATATTCCCGCGCCTGGAAAGACTCGGCTTCTCATACGCCTGCTTGCCCCTAATGATCATGATACTCCCCCTGTCGTTTGCTTTTGGCCCGTGATGATGATTTTCCCGAATTTCTCTGAAGGGCCGGTGAACCGGAAAGGCGTTCGATGCCGGAACCAAAAGTCCTTAGAAAAATTGTAGGAGAACAGTGTTAGAAGTTAAATAGTGGAAAACCCTTATATGTAATGTTGTTTAGAAACTCCGGATTGATTTGCAGCTTTTTCCTGTGGGGGGAAATCCTGCGAAGCGTTATGTAGTGTTGACCTCTTTGATGATTATACAAAATTATGGCTTTTTATGGCAGGGCGATTGAGGACGGAAAAGGGGCAATTGGGGCTATTGCAGGAAATCCAGGGACTTTGCGGCCAAACCATGCCGGTTAGTGAGCGATTCAAAATGAGACTCAAAAGCGTGGATAGTGGCATTGAAAGACTTCAAGATCTTCAGGAAGAAGCGCAGCATCGGCCTTTCCCCCGTCAGCCTTGAGGTCCTGATTTCAGTAGTTTTGCCTCTTGTCATTGCATTTTCCAACGCAAGAAAGGGCATTTCCGCGTCCGTTCTTCCGAACCCCGATCTCTTCGTGATGATGTATGTGAGGAAAGAGGCGGTACTATCCAGCCAGATAGAAGGTACACAAAGCTCCCTTCAGGACCTCCTGGCCGCCGAAGCAAAGGTCTTCACCAATCAGACGCCGCGCGATGTAGACGAGGTGATAAATTACGTCCAGGCCATGAATCAGGGGCTGGCGCGTCTTACCGAGCTGCCAGTCTCAATCCGTCTCATCAAGGAAATACACGCGACGCTCCTCAAGGACGTTCGTGGCAGCCATGCAACGCCGGGAGAAGTGCGACGCAGCCAGAACTGGATCGGGCCGGCAGGCAGCACTCTGGCCGAGGCCACCTTCGTCCCACCGCCACCGAATGATTTGCCGGAACTCTTGGGCCAGTGGGAGCTGTTCATTCACAAGACAAACGAGCTGCCATTCCTCATTAAGGTGGGTCTGGCACATGCTCAGTTCGAGACCATACATCCATTTCTTGACGGGAATGGCCGCCTCGGTCGCCTGCTTATCACTTTCCTGTTAACCGAACGCGAGATCCTCCACCAGCCCGTCCTCTATCTTTCCCATTACTTCAGGCGTCACAGGCAAACCTATTACGACCGCTTGCAGAACATCAGGGATCGCGGAAATTGGGAAGAGTGGTTATCCTTCTTTTTGCGAGGCATTGCCGAAGTGAGCAACGAGGCTGCGGGGACTGCACGGAGAATTCTTGAGCCGCGCGAATCTCACCGGCTGGCGATAACTGAAAATTTTGGCCTTGCTGCAGCCAGCGGGCTCAAGGCGCTGGATACGCTTTATCTAAGGCCAATTGTAACTGTGAATGACATTAAGGATATCACCGGGAAAAGCTACGCGGCCGCCAATCAGCTGGCTTACCGGATGACTCAGTTGGGGATCCTTGAAGAGATGACCGGCTTTGCCCGCAACCGGCGCTTTCGTTTTGAGCCATATGTGAAGCTCTTCCAGGATGCACGACTCGGCTTATAAGTCAATGATCCACTATGCGATTTTGGAAATAAATTCCTCAGGCAAGGTACTTTCAGAAGGTGGAATTTGGTGGACTCTGTAGTTGCTTATCCGAACTTTAATATCTTACGTCAGTTGAGATATCCTGTGAAAAAGAATTCTGCTTGAGGTCATCTAGAAAGTGGAGCTCGTCCGGCTCTCGCCATTGAAAACGCCATGGTGTATTATCAGCCAATATGGATTGGAAGAAACATATCACGGTTGACCCTACTATTTGCCATGGTAAAGCCTGCATAAAGGGTACGCGAATTCCGGTGACCGTTGTATTGGATAACCTGGCAGCCAATATGACGCCCGAAGAGATTATGCAAGCTTATCCATCCTTGACTCCTGAAACTATAACGGCTGCTCTCGCTTACGCCGCGGACCTTGCAGGCGAGCGAGTATTTCCTCTGTCCGCGTAAGGGCGGATAGATGCGTTTCAAGATCGACGAGAATCTTCCTGAGGACGTAGCTTTGGTTCTCAGAAATGCCGGTCATGATGCTATAACCGTCCTTGCGCAGAAACTTGGCGGCGCCGAAGATCAGAAGATCGCTAACATCTGCAAGGATGAAAATCGAATTCTCGTAACTTTGGATGCCGGTTTTGCTGATATCCGGACATATCCTCCCTCCGATTATCCAGGCATCATCGTTCTCCGTCTAAGACATTTGGATAAAATTTCTGTCGTCAACGTTGCGAAACATCTTTTGATTCAATTGCCCACTGAACAGCTCAGCAACCGTCTCTGGATTGTGGAGGAGACTCGAGTGCGTGTTCGCGGTCAGGACGAGAACCCCACTTTATGAAACATAATTAATGCTAGTACTAATACGATGGCAACAGGCCAATAATGAAACGAATCGCGATCGTTCTGACCCTTTTGCTATTGGCACCTTTTTGCCTTGCCACTGGATGGAATGATTACACGTTAGATATCGGTGATGGCTATGATGTCTTCCGTGCCAACAGTCTGGATGTCTGTATTGGCAAATCCAGTGGCAGCTTAATTTTATGTCCTAGTAATTACGACAACGTTGGGCCGATCGATCAATACATTACGACACCGCAGCACATCTTTACCAAGAATCTTGGGCGAAAACCCCGTAACCTATTCGAGGGTGACACATTTCAGGACATCGATAGTTCCAAGACTTTCTACTTCATCATTTACAAAGCAAATGACGAAGTTATCGGCCCCCTAACTGAAGTTCGAGCCTGGTTTGGTGTCAGTGGTTTTAGAAAACAAAAAATGCCTTCACAGCAGGCATTTTTTGAGGTCGGAATCTGGTGGACTCTGTAGTGCGTTATCCGAACTTTCATATTCTAAATCATATATGGACTCCTCCCTATTGCAAGAGGATTTCGTAGAAGGCAAGCGAGGGTCGATTGCACACATATATCCGGCCTGTTAATCGAAGAGGATGTTTCTCGCTCTTCTGGCCCTGATGGAATCTGCGCGCCTTCTCCTCAACAGCTTAGCGGCCATTTTACGGCCTCTGATTTAATCAGGTTTTGAAGACGCCGGTCCGACCTGTCTTGCCATCAACTTGATCCTCGAAGCAATCGCTGGGGGGAATCTCCTTAATATTGATGGACGAATTGGCTAAATCTCTAGGCGCAGGCCCTGTATTCTTCGCCGCTGACCAAAAGCGCCCAGAGGATGCGGGCATTTTTGTTGGCCAGGGCGACCGCGGCGATGTTTATGTTGCGCCGGTCTTTGATCCTGTTTAGCCAGAGGCTGCGACTGTCATTTTTACCATCCGATCTTCTGGCCACCGATCTAGCTCCATGCACGAGCAGGGTTCTTAAGTAACAGTCACCCCGCTTGGTAATGGAGAGCAGCCTGCGCTTATCGCCGCTGGAATTCTGTCCGGGAACCAGCCCCAGCCAAGCGGCCATCTGCCTGCCATTTTTGAAGTTCCTGCCGTCACCGACAGCTGCGACCATAGCCGTGGCTATCATGGGACCGACCCCCTCAACCTGAGCCAGCCTTTGACAAACAGGGCTGCTTTTGAATATCTGCCCGATCTTCCGGTCGTAGGAAGATATTTTTTCATCCAGCTCAAGCAGCTGGCGGTAAAGGTCGCCGAAAAGTTCGCGGGCCAGGGGTGAAAGGCCGTTGTCGGCGTCCTCCAGGATAAACGGCAGTTGCTTCCTCAGTCTGCGTATCCCCTGGGGAATGATAATGCCGTATTCGGAGAGCAGGCCCCGGGTCTGATTGGCCTTAGAGGTTCTATCTGCCACCAGCCGCTGCCTGATGCGGTGGACCGCCTGGATGTCCTGCTGCTCCTTCGTCTTGGCCGGCACAAAATGCATATCCGGCCTGCCGACAGCCTCACAGATCGCCGCGGCGTCGTTCTGGTCGTTCTTGGAGCCCTTGCGGTATGGCTTGACGAACTGCGGACCAATCAACTTTATCTCGTGGCCCAGCTTCCCCAACTCCCGGGCCCAGTGATGGGCGGACCCGGTGGCCTCCATGCCGATCAGGCAAGGAGCCATATTGGTAAAAAATGGCAGCACCTTGTTCCTGGTAAGTCGTTTCTTCAAAATAGTCTTCCCCCGCCTGTCTACTGCGTGCAACTGAAAAATGTTCTTTGCCAGATCCAGGCCAACTGTTGTAACCTCCATTTTGGGCTCCTTCCCTCTAGATGTGTACTGGTGAAAACCAGTCTGGCACTTTAGATGCCGTATTCGTAGAGGGAGGAGTCCATTCCATCAGCTAGGGGAAGCTGTGAAGAAGATTTCTGCCTGAGCCACGTTTGTCGGATTTCTCTTGGCAGAAATTATTGATCAAAACTGGTTAAAGATCATACTTTCTCAGATTTCGATTCAACTCTCGTAGAACTTCTGCCAGATGGGGCAGATGCTTGATCTGATGCTTCAGGCGCGTTTCCCACATTCGCTCATATTTATCTTTCTTGTCATTTAGGCTTCCGCTTAGTCTCTCCGGATCAATTCCCTTGAATTCGGCCTTCTCCCTGAAAGCATCCGGGATTTTGTGGAAATCGATATCGCCCACGCCGAAAAGATAATTTACATCGTAAATATCCCGAGGTTCAGTACGACCAATAATGGCACATAGCTTTTCGACAAGGATTTCTTCCAGAGAATAAGTGGCGAACTTCTTCCGCACTGCATCGCTAAACGGTGAGTGTATTTTTTGGGCTTCAATTGGAAAGATCAATTTTTCAGTCAGGGTGAAATCAAGTTTAATGCTCCTGCTATCCAGCCTGGCTTGAAGCGGACCGACAAAATTGACGTATGCGGTCAGACTATCAGCGCGTTCTTCGATTTTCTCGGGTGGAATATCGAATTGAAATCCTTGCTCCTTAGCCAGCGCGTCTAATGTCGCGTCGAGTCGCGCCAGTAATTCCTTATTGGCAATTTCTTTCCTCAGAGTGAAATCAAGATCTTCAGAGTAGCGGTAATCTGGGAAGTAGATTTTCTTTAGAGCAGTACCGCCTTTGAAAACGAGAAATTCCTTGAGACTGGAATCAGACAAAGCCAACAGAATCCAGGTAATGACGTAGTCTTTTTCAATGACTTTGTCACTCATGCCCTCACGGAACGCTGACTTTGACATCTCTGCTTGTGGAATCATTTAAGTCCTTGTTATTTCTATTAATTCTTGCGGCTCGACGTTAGCTCTCACCTTCCAGGAACTCTTGAAACGGCCGGAGACTGGCAAAGACGGATCCAGAAGAGTGTAGCTGTTCGTGAGTTCCCTTTTCAAAGTAGATAGCATTTCCTGATTGCCAAGAGAATAGGTTTCAAGAATGAAACCGAGCCTTTTGATAACGCTTTTCCGTCCCAGCTGCTTTGCATAGTTCGCCAGCTTGAAATAATCGATCTCATTCCTTTTTGTCCAGATCCCTTTGGAAACTTCGCTAACGCCGCCGCAAAGTTCGGGTCTGTCCAGGCAATCAAGGATGGTTCTCTCAAGATCGCTGGTTTTGACTTTCTGCGACTGAGTTACCCATACATCCTCAAGGCCCCAAAGATCTTCGGGCTTGGTGTAAATGAAGCGGAATGTGGCCCCCAGGATGTTTTTTGGAATTCTGCGAATGGGCGTACTGATATATACGGTCATGACTGGCTGTGTCACCATCTCATGAATATCCAGGGCGCTGTAATGAGAGATGTAATACGGTTTTGGGTGAATAAGTTTTTCGGCGATAACGAACCAGTTCTCGGAGTGTTCGCCTGTTTCGGCCGCCTCAAAGGGAATGATTAAATATTTGCCCTTAGTCAAACGGATCAGCCACTTCTTTTCGGTCAGATCATGAACAAGTTTGCGTGTAGCCGTATACGATCCCTTTGTGGCTTCAAGGGCATCAGCCAGCGTAAAGACTCCCTTGCCCTTTGAGGACAAAGACGAAAGCAGCCTTGCCTCAGTATCACCAAGAGATTTTAGATTTTGCTTCAAATAATAATCTTTCATGTATATATTGTTCCCTAACAGGTAACATTATGTACATAAAACATAACTCCTGCAAGAGTTTTTTCTGTGGAAAAGACGATGAAAGTTCGAGCCTGGTTTGGTGTCGGGGGTTTTGGAAAACAAAAAATGCCTTTTAGCAGGCATTCTTGAGGATCGGTTTTTGGTGGACTCTGTAGTGCGTTATCCGAACTTTTATATTCTAAATCAGCTTGGGGAAGCGGTAAAGAAGATTTCTGCGTAAATGTTAAAGCCGGGACCCGAAGGCCCCGGCTTTTTCGAAAGTATCACTCGATGCGGGAGGCGCGTTTAGGCGAGCATCGGCTTGAGGGACATGCCCACACGACCGGTGTTCCACCTGACTTTCTCGCCGCTCGTGTTCTGCGCCTTCACCTCGAAGATGGTATTGCGGCGGTACAGTTCGGCGATTGCCTCCATGATGTGAGGCATGAGCTCCTCCCACTCGTAGGCATCTGCCTTGGACACCTCGACCTTGTAAGGGTAGATGTGCAGGTAGGTGATTCCCATGATTGAGTCGAGCCGTTCGATCAACAACTTGCCGTCGTAACTCAGGCAGTCCATCTTCTTGGCGAAGAATTCCTGATTCCTGGCGAGCGGCATTGACGTAAATACGTCGTCGTCGCTAAAGCTCAGCGCCTTGCTGATCTGGATGAAGTTCAGCCCCGTGATGGAGAAGACTTTGTTGTCCGAGCCATGTCCATCTTTCACGCTGATTCTTGCTGGCGAAGGATTGAGCATTGCTACTCCTTTCATGAATTTTCCCGCTCATGCGGAGCAGCTCCCATAATGGAGCAGCAAAAAATTCATAATTTCTTATGAACTTATCACTGCCCCAGTACGTTCTACTTTCTTAAGGTACCGGACAATAATAACATAAATAGAATATATTGTCAACTACTTTATTAAATAAAAAGTCCCCAGTAGGAGATTGATCATGAAAGTACGAGCCATAAGCTTGGTGAAGCGATAAAGAAGATTTCTACTTGGTAAATCAGCTGCGAGATAGCAAGCGCTTAATCCATTTCATGCCCCACAACTTGACGCGCATACGCCAGCCCAAAGTTGGTACTAGTGCCTCAACAGCTGCTTCTCTATCAGCGGTGATTGCGAACAGGTGTTCCTCATCGGACATCTCTCGTGCCCATCGCACTTGACCATTACGAATGAAATAGTGTGAACGACAGGGCTGACTTGTATTGCCAATTGATGGGCTGAGAGTTGGGCCATTGCGCCCTTGCGTAAGACGCCAGCGCCCCGGACCAAGCGGCGTTACGACGCGTGTGCCACAACCACAACTACATAAGTGGGACGCAGTTTCAAATTTATAGGAAACGTAAAGTACACCCGGTCGAAACGTATTTGGCATCGTTTCGACTTCCTCAGTCTGGATGGTATCGATAGGGAAACCCATTATGGAGCCTCAGCGATGATGCTGTTATCGAATATTCCATATACATAGTACGGGCTATCCTCGAAGTCCTTATAGAAACCCAAGATCTTTTTGAACCTAATTACTGCGAGAAGTGCGCTCATTGCGTTCATATCTGCGACCTGCACATTAAAATCATACTCATTTTCTTCGGGATCTGAGCATGGAATAAAGTTTTGGTCGGTGGCTCTTTCTTGATTAGCACCGGTAATCGAGCTCATTCGAACCTGTCCAACCAGCTGCCCGTCTTTCTCTTTAAGGCCCATACCGACATCAATAAACGGAACGTTAATCGCTGTCAGGTGAGAAATAAGAGCAGCCTTGGCTGGCCCTCCATCGAAGGCCATAAAGACAAAATTCATGTCCGTGAGTAGAGCAACGTTAGATTCATCTATTGGCACTGGGTGAGAAAAAATCCCACTGCGCATGGGCTCGTAGAGCGCCTTTAGATAATCAACTTTTTTTGGGTGCCCATTCAGTTGATCAAGCGACGCTGCTCCGGGAGTTCGAAAAGCATTGTGCTGGTTAAACGTATCGGGATCAAAAAGGTGAATCTCCTGAATAGGCAGCTTCGCGAGTTGATCGAGAATATAGGATCCTGTGCCACCAAGACCAACAATTGCGACCCGGTCCATTTTAAGTCTGGAAGTCGCAAGGACAATACCGGCCCGTGTTGATGCAGTGTCAAGGTATTTGAAGGGAGATGCTTCATCGTCATCTTCGATTGGATGAAAGGTCCGAGCAGTAACGTTGGGATCGAGAGCCATAGCTTGACCCTCAAGCATTCCAATATAGGTAACCATCTTTTTATAATGGTCACCATAATTCTGCGGGCCGATTGCCGGCTTTTGAGAGAATTGATGCTGGGCGTTTATACCGTCTATTAATGTCTTTGCGCATGGGCGCGCCAAGTAGGTAAGGACGTTACCGTTTGCGTCACAAGGGTCTGAGCCTGTAAACCAAATTGTGTGGTCTGCTGGTATCGAATCAATATCACCAGATAATTGGTCTGCTATTGTAGCCCGCTCTATTTTGCAACTTGATGTAACGTACGGTACATCGTGGATAAATAGATATCCGCCTTCGGTCCCAACGTGATAACCCTCATCGACCAGTCGCTGGATTGACGGATTATGATCGAGTAGTCGGCGTAACATCGAAAATCATTTTGTTCTTTATCTTCACCGAGGCACCTTCCACGAGTGATCCCTGCTCGTTCTTGCTGGGGCCACGCTTGTAAGTGACGGTGAACATTTTATTCGGTTCGCCGCGCTCGCCCGGAAAGGCCAAGTCAACGACTCGATCGTACGAAATCTCGCCGTCGGGCTCTTCAAACTCGTCGCCGTTGACATAGATTGTTACTAATTTCTCCGGCTTTTTTTCAGTGTTCATAAATAACACTCCTTTCTTTATTGATTGTTCATAGTTTAGGCCTTCAGCTGCCGCTGCTTGATTACTTGTTTTACTACACCCTGGATTTTGAAATTGCTTGTCAAAATGATGGGTCTGTGGACCGGGTTAGATGATTGTGGCAGAAGTGCCACGAATCCAGCATTAGGTTTGTAAACCTTTACCGTAGCCTCATCACCAATCAGAGCAACTATCTTTTCGCCAGGTTCTGCTGAGGACTTGCTTTCAATGAGAAGGAGATCTCCGTCATCAATCCCCACCGAGTTCATTGAATCCCCATGTGCCGATAGGAAAAAATAATTTGAAGAATCTTTGAGAAAGCTCTGTTCGATTGGTATGTAAGCCTCGATATTCTCCTCTGCAAGGATAGGTCCACCACAGGCAACACTTCCGACAAGCGGAAGACTCACTATATGAGGACCTTCGTCGACGACCCTCATGCCCCGAGCTTTGCCTTTCTCAAGTTCGATGTAACCTTTTTCCTCAAGCTTTGAAAGGTACTGTTGGACTGAATTAACAGATTTGAATCCGAGCCTATGCGCCAACTCGTTTCTCGTAGGAACACGGCTTTCTACTCTTGAGAATTCCTTGATTGCATTCAAAACGCGCTGCTGTTTAGCTGTTAATGAACTCATACATAAGATATTAACATACTATATGTAAATGTAAAGGATAAAATGAACTCATTCTGTGGAAAACCCACTGAATCAGCGGAATTTATCTTCTTGACGTGTTAAAATGGCCATGATAAATTGATAAGTAGAATTAAGTATAAACAACTACAATTAGGTTGAATGGAAAAATTACTAACAGTAGAACAAGTGGCAGAGATTCTCCAGGTTGAAAAAGCAACTGCTTGGAGATGGTGCCGTGAAGGAAAGATTCCTGCGGCAAAGATTGGCAGGCTCTACAGAATAAAAGAGAGGGATTTATCGTCTTGGCTTGCGGAAAAGACGGTGGATTATAAGGTGAAGGATGAAGAATCAAATGGGTAGCGCGCCAGTTAGGCCAAGAAGACGTTACGCTGCTGTATCCGAAAAAAAGGCACACGGGGCAACTTACACTCCAGAGACATTAGCACGGTTTGTTGCTGAGAATATGATCAAGGAGTTTGAGGGTAGTCCAGCCAACGTGCCTTTACGAATTTTAGACCCAGCCCTTGGTGATGGAGAACTGCTGTTGTCTCTTCTCCGGGCACTTGGCGAATATGCTGACCGAGACATACACGTTTTTGCCTTTGAGCCTAATCGCGAAGAATTAGAGATCGCCCGTCGACGATTACAAGATCATTTTCCAGGAGTGCAGCTTCATCTAAAGGCAGACAATTTTTTAGAGTATGTCTTAGAAAACTTTAGGGAGCATCCCTCACTTTTTGATAATCCTGATCTTCCCGACAATTTTGATTTAATTATCGCCAATCCGCCGTACGTAAGGACCCAGATAATCGGTGCCTGGCAGGCGCGTGTTCTTTCGGAACAATTTGATCTATCAGGACGCATCGACCTTTACTATGCGTTTATTCTCGCCATGGCGCGAGTTCTGAAGCCGCGTGGAGTAGCAGGAATAATAGTTTCAAACCGCTTTATGACAACTCGATCGGGAAGCTCAATCCGACGCGCTATTTTACAGCAACTGCGCTTGCGGCATATTTGGGATCTAGGAGACACGAAGCTGTTTGATGCAGCGGTATTACCGGCCGTATTGATTGCGGAAGGAAGAAACGGTCACAAATCTAGCACATCATTATTTTCTTCGATTTATGAAAGTCATCAGGAGGCGGAGATAGAGGCCCTGAATCCGATTGAAGCCCTGTCACTCGATGGCCTTGTTCAGATTCCAGATGGCCGACGCTTCTTGGTTAGACATGGTCATCTCGCTGTTGATGAAAATCCAGAAAGTGTCTGGAGGATAGCAACGGAAGGAAGCGATGCCTGGCTTGCTACCGTTCAGGCCCATACCTGGGGGACTTTTCGAGACATTGGAAAAATCCGTGTCGGCGTAAAAACTTGTGCGGACCGCATTTTCATTAGGTCTGACTGGGATGAAATGCCGGATGATGAATGTCCAGAGCTTATTCGGCCACTATTGACTCACCATAATGCGCGTCGCTATAAGGCATTCAATCCCGAGAAACAGAGACAAATTCTCTATCCTCATATTGTAGAAAATAACTGTAGACGTCCGGCTAATCTAACGCTGTTCCCGCGAAGCAGAGCGTATTTGGAGAAGCACCGGCAGGAGTTGGAGAGTCGTAAATACGTTTTAGAGGCTGGGAGGCAATGGTATGAAGTCTGGGTTCCGCAAGACCCCAGTTCCTGGCAGAAAACGAAATTAGTCTTCAGGGATATAGCCGAGGATCCGGCTTTCTGGATTGACCATGAAGGATCTGTTGTCAACGGCGACTGCTACTGGCTCATTTGCGATAAGCCAGAATGCGAAGACCTATTATGGCTTGCTGCAGCTGTAGGTAATTCAAGCTTTATAACACGTTTCTATGACATTCAATTCAACAACAAGCTCTATGCCGGTCGTCGTCGGTTTATTACGCAATATGTTGAAAAGTTTCCTCTTCCCGACCCCAATAATTCGGTGGGCAAGCAGATCATAGCCAAAGCAAAAGAAGCTGCTGCCTGCATTCCCGGAAAGAAATCGGAAACGCTGGAGCATGATTTGGATCGACTGGTGTGGAGAGCGTTTGGTTTATCAGTCGAAAAAATCGCCGGGTAAGGGTATTTGGAGTTTCTTGTTTAACACCTTGCCTTGAAATTGTGGAAAACGACTGAAGAATTTTTCACCGGTAGTTAAGAAAAAGTGAGTTAAGCTAACTATCCGGCCGTCAGTGTTACCATAGAATAAAGCATAGCGTACATCGCAATGACGGATTTGATGGTCCTCTATTTTTGGAACATCCAGGGGCTCAGTACTATTTGGGCAAACTAGGCCGAGGTCGATTGTTGGTGAAGTTTGAAGTTTCACTTCCACAAGTTGGTGACGAACGTCTGGGAACTGCCCGTCATCCCTGTAATCTTTGTAGCCTAGGCGTTGGCAAACTAATTTATGAAGTTCGCCACCCCGATTCCGTTCCTGGTCAGATCCCGCGTCAGCAAAACTGGTTCCTACCAGCCCAGCCAGCCGTGTAAATATTTCCTTGATTGGAAGTAGTTCTCCCGCCAAAGGGTAGCTAATGGGGCTAGCGATGTCTCCTAAGTGCACGCCAGGTACTGTAAAAAGCTTAATTAAAGTTGTATCTTCCTCACTTACAAGCTCTACCTGTACTGCTCCAGGGATAAGTCTCGCTTGATATTTTTGAGTGAGAGTTCCTGTGGTATCGAGTGTTGAAAGCGTGTCGCCTGTCACAACCTTTACTCTGACGATAACATCATCCGAATTAATCCGGATGATCACATAGCGACGAGTCGATGCCAGTTCTTCGTTCCATACCTGAAGATTGTTTGACTTCTGAACATATGTATCAAATAACTGACCAGGAAACCGAGGCTGGGTCTTTTTGAAGGATGAAGGAACAGGATAGCCCAAGCTCCGACAAACATATTCTTTGACAACTTTCGAACGTGTCCTTAACGGAAGGCCAGCCAACGAGATCCCATCTAGTTCCTCATCAAGAATAATCTCGAGTTCAGGAGAGGGAATCCAAAGATTTGGGTCTCCAACTTCGATCTTGTCATATATGGAAAGCCCGCTTTGCTGTATTGCATCAATGTAATGTCTCGCTTCATTTGAAGCCATAATTGTTACTCCTAGCCCTGGGGAGGGGGCTGGCTGTCAAAACGACTGCTCAGTCGGAGACAAGCTTTCCGCATTCGCCCAGGACCTTTTACTTACGAATAAAATAGATAAATCTTTTTCCGTATACACGTGCAAATTCTTTTAGTTGCACCACATCCACTCGTAATTGACCTGCTTCAATCTTGGAAATGTAAGACTGACTTTTTCCAAGCATTTGCCCAGCCGTTTTTTGATCAAGATGAGCTTCTTCACGTGCTTGTCTTAACCGCTGGCTTAAATATTTTTGTTCGTCTGAGTAGATTGTTTTATTCATAGTTCTTCTCTAGGATAAATTCCATTTTGTAATATTCCAATATGGAATATTACTTTTGGCTTGTAAGAATTATTTTGACAGCAATTGTTTATTTGTGATAGATTTTTTCGCTGATTGAGTCAATGTGACTAGTTTGGCTGAATTGACTAAGCACAAGCTTCATTTCTGTAACTCTTACTGAAAGGCAGGCAATGGCTGGATTATTTGTAATTGTTCTCATTGGCTTTGGAATTGCAACTTTGATCAGATTAAGCGGTCGTCCGAAAGAAGAGGATGTACTTGAGAGATGGAGCGCCTTATTGCCTGGACAGGCGATCTCGGGGGGAGAGTTTCTCTTGCAGGTGGAGCAGGAGCTAACTGAGAGAAACCCGGAATTCAAGCAAAGCCAAATGGACTTCATGGGCAAATTGGGAGCAAAGGGCGGGGAAGCAATCAAGGTTTCACACGATATGGTTCACTCCTGCTTCATCGGTTACGAAGTAGTGGGTAAAGATCTTCACTTGAATTATGCTTTGCACCTGAAAAAAAGTGTCTTCTATGCAATACCCTTTTTCGGCTGGGTTCTCGCTCACATGCTTAACGTCGTTTATCTGCATGAGAGAAATAAACTGATTGCCTTTTCTGCCGTCACGCTTGATTGTGTCAGGAAAGTTACTGAAAACCTGAGCGATGAGCTGGGACTGAGTCGGGACGACGTGAAAATCAAAGCGGCAAGCGGAGTGCTTGGTCCGCTTTAGAGGAGGTAGCTCCCTGGCTCGGGCTCATCCGTCTCGACGGCTGGCAATGCTTGAAAAGTGATCTCCTCATCCAACCTTTTCAAGCTGAGGGTATAGCCAGCCTCAGTATTTGTTTCTCTCAAAGTTGCCTGATTTTGCTCAAGTCGCCAGCTGGTTTCTAAATCAAAAGTTCTGAACATCGTCGGTTCTTTACCCTTCGTTTTTAGAACGGCAACCTGTGTCGGCATACCCGTTAGCTCCCCTATGCCTTCTTCCCATTGTTCATCTCGGGAGAAGTAAGTTATTGAGCTTTCGGTCTTGAGCTTCCAATCCCAGGGGTCATAATCCTTGATGTATTTTATGATCAGCTCGGCGTCCTGGCGGTCGCACCTGAAAATAATGAAGTTCTTGGCATTGCCAAGAATAATATCCCTCAATTCGTCGCTTAACTGAACCAGACTTTGGTGAGCAAGGATTAGCGAAAGCCCGTATTTCCTGGCTTCACTCATAATCTCGGCAAAACTCAAAGTCGCATAGTTCTGAAATTCATCCACGTACAGATAAAAAGGCTTCCTTTCTGACGGCGGCAAATCTACTCTGGACATTGCCGCCATTTGTATTTTAGCCACAAACAAAGCTCCCAAAAGAAAGCTGTTTGTCCTCAAGACACCCTTAGCCAAGTTTATGAGAACTGTTTTTTCTTCGTCCATGATCTGCCTGAAATCAATTGTTGATTTCTTAGCGGAAAGCATAAGCCGGATTCTTGGATCAGAAGTGAAAGAGGAAACCTTGTTCAAAGTGGATTCAACATTTGAAACGCGGTCTTTGGGCTCCCATTGATCGAACCTTTTGCGCCAAAAGGAAGCCACCGCTTCATAGGTCACGTATTTCAGTTTTTCTTCTCTGAATTGCTCGTCCGTCAGGAGCGGTTCGATGTCCAGCATCGTGCCGCCTGCTTCAATCAAAGTTAGGACGGCATTTCTCAGAATCTCAATGAGTCTCGGCGTTTTGTCTTCAGATAAATTCCAAATCTTTCTGAAGACTTCAACAAGCTCCAAAGCTTGGGTGTAAGGGTCAACTCCTTCTTGCTGTTCTAGAGGATTAAAGCCAACGATGTTTTCCGGGTCGGTCATCTCGACCAGGACAACACGGCGAAAGTTATCGATATTTCCCACGATGTCATTCACAAGGTCACCGTGGGGGTCGATTACCCCACAACCCCGACCATTTCTTATATCTTCCAAAATCCAAGTAGCGAGCCCCTTGGACTTGCCAACTCCCGAGCTACCGAGAACATAGACGTGTGTCGATCTGTCCTCTTCAGGCAAATAAAAACCGGCGGGATTGCCGGAATTGTCAAAAGTCATGCCGAGTTTTAGATTAGAGTGCATCTATTCTGTTATACCGCAATCTCTACTTTATTTTTCTTTCTGTTTCTGATTTTTTGGCCCATTAATATAGCTGTTAATAACAGGGCCCTGCGTCAGAACTGATGGCATAGAAATGGAAACCTTGAGATTTTGGTCCCATCTTCCAGCAAGCGCGCTCAAATCTTTTCCATCTTCTTTTTGTGGAGGCGAGGGAATGGATGCACTCCAAGTGTTAATAGTAGCCATGTTATTAAGCCTTTCTGGTCCAACCGGATTTGATGGTTGTCTTCTCAAATCCAGCGATTGGTAATGATTTCATCAGTTCCAACATTGCTGTCTGGGCAGCGTTATTCAACATTTGTTGCATGGAAGCATTTGCTACTTGTTGAATCAGCGCCTCAATTTGTTGCTGATTAATCTGTGCTGGTAAGTTCGGAATGTTTATTGTAGGTAGCTGGATATTGCTTATATTTAAGTTGATAGTCGGGGGTATTTGCCCAATTCGGCGAACGCGAATAGAATTTTGACAGAGATCAAGATGCTTGGCGCTCTCAATACAAGCCAAGTTAAGATCGTTCCATGTGTTTTCTTGCTCATCGTTCCTGATAAGCTGCTCTTCTGGATTGAACGGTTCTTCTAAATTAAACATTTCCTTATATTCCAAATACAAATTCCAGAGATCATCCTCAAGATCAGCTGTTTCTGCATTTTTGACTTGTTTTAATCCAAGGTATTTATCCGCTTCTGTGCGGTTAATGGCATGACTGTGAGAATATACCTCGGATGATAACTTTCGAATAATCTCATGGTTTTCTTCTTCTGTAAAAGGCTTCGCTCGGGTGCTTAAAAGTCTCAAGCCGACAAGCTTAGTTTCCTCTAGTAGGCGACTTACTGCCCCTAAGGCTAAAGGATGGACTTTTTGTGTTAACTCTTCAAACCCCTTCATTTTTTCTTCAGGACGTTCACAGCCAAATCTGTCAAGAAGAGCAAAATACCCCGTTACGTCTTCCACGGATACCGGAAGTCTGTTTCTGGTTTCTCCCTCGGTTGGATTGTAAGGTCCAGTACTCATAGTTGCATCAATTGGACCAAGCTCAGCCTTCTTGGTCATAACAATTTCATCGGCCCCTAGACAAATGACTGTCGCTGCACTATGAGCCTTATAAGGTATTAGGACACTAAAGGAACCTTTATGGCAATATTCCCGAAACATAGAGACTAGAGTCCAAGGAACATCGCTCGCACCCCCTCGGCTGTAAATGAACAGATCCAATTTGGCTCTTTCTTCCTCTTTTAAAGCCAAAATGTGATCATGAATTTTAGCAACTGCGTCAGGCATAATCATTGCCTGGAGGTTATCCCGGTCACAAGTAACATAGGTAATCACTTTCGATTGCCTTTTCTTCTCGATTTCTTTGATTAGTTTTTTTCTAGTTGCCCGCGACATATTTATAGCCTCAATTAGTTACCCAGATTGATTCATCATTAACTTTATTGTACCTAATTTAGGTAATTAAGTCAAAATATTACTGTCCGCTCACCACCCCATAAAATGGGATGAAATTTTAGCATAATTACTAGTAATAATAAAGAAAGGGCACAGTCCCCCGGAGGGAAACTGTGCCATATTTTGCGCCATTTCAGCGCATTATGCTTTTTATCTTGCCACCAGCCGCTATGACCACCGAATCCAGAAGCTGTATGCCCAAAATCTCACATGATTTCTTGAGCCGTTCAGTTAACTGGTGGTCTTCCTGGCTGGGTTCGGCATTGCCAGACGGATGGTTGTGAACCGCTATTATGGCCACCGTTCCGTTAATGACCGCCTTTCTCATGACGTCCGCAGGACGAACGAGACAGGCATTTACACAGCCGATAGCCGTAAGCTCCTTTTCAATCACCTGATTCCTGGCGTTTAGGTGCAGAATCCAGAAGCACTCTCGATCAACTAGCGCTTCCTCTTCCATATTCTTGCTGACAAATTCAGCCACGTCTCGCGGAGACCGGATCGGCTCGCCAGTGGCGATCTCCTTGACCTTCAACAGTTCAAAGCTCATCGTCTTTACCTCCACTTCTCTCAAAGCCCTGCTTCAGAATGTTTGAAAGCCACTGATTCAGAAAAACGTTTAAGTCCTTCTTGGCTTTCAAGTTGACCTGGCTGGGAGTTGGATAGACCTGCTGGTAGCCGAAGCTGTCCTGATAAGTCAGCGCCTCAGCCATCTTCATTTCCGGATATATCCGTACTTCCATATCCGGGTCCGGTATCATGTCGCCGTTCTGCTTGAAGTAGTGGCTCAGGGCGATGGTTACCGATTCCTCGTCTCCGTAGAGCCTGTCCAGGCTCAAGTCCATGAAGCCATGAGACTCGAACTTCATGTAAGCCGGAATGTCTGACAGGTCTCCGATGACTCTCTCTAGCTTCTTGAAGATCCTTTCGTTGATTGTAGGTGCCATTTTTTCCTCCTCGGATTGGTGTGCGGGCACGCAGAGGCCAGCACAGGGTTTTGGGACACGAAAATCAGGTGGGATGAAGCTGATGGTGGTAGAAGGTACTTTGAGCTTTCAGCCCGGCTCAGGGGCGCTTACCCGCAGCCTGAGCCGGACCTTCCGCAGCCATGTAAGGGGCGATACCTACTAATGTTCATGGTGCGTGGTAAGTTTTACGGAAAAGAGCTTCGTCCTTTTGGGAATCTTGCCCTGAAAGCTCTTGCCCTTTCGGGCTATTCCAACAATGAAGTTGGTAAATCAATGAAGGGAGAAAGCCAAACGCTTCCAAGGGGGCTGGTACTCTGAATTGCTGAGAAGGTCGTAAATAGAAACATCTGCCTTCCCCCCACTTTCCCTGTTGCCTGGATCAAGTTAGCCAGGCGTCTGTCACTTTCGCAGACTGTCAGGACGCGAAAGTTATTAAAACCGTATTCCTCAGTGTATTGACCGGATTTCCAATATCTCTTGTAAGCCGTCACTTTCTCGGCGAATCTCGAAAGCGTTTCCGTCCCTAAATCCACTTCCAGGAAGAAGATGCATTTTCCGCGCCCTGTCTGGATTCCAAAGAATGCGTCCGGCGCGACAACGAAATATTTCTTTTTGGCCCCCGTCATGGAAATGCGCCTCAGGTGCGACTTGTCGCCACGCTGGTAGAAAAGAAGCTCTTCCCGACGACCAGCAAGCGCCACGTCCAGGCAAACTCTGATTTCAGAAACTCCGAGGGTGTGTTCCAGGAAAAGAAACTCAACGCGGTTGTTGGCACGGTTCCATCTGACCTTATGCCGGTCAATTTTCAATGCGTCTGCCGTCACGTCAGCCCCTCGCTTGTCGAGGGCATAGACGAGTTGATGGGTGCCGACCGCAACAGGCTTCACGAGCCTGTCCAGAAACTTGTGCTCGTAGAGTTTCTTGATCCTCATGTTGCAGGCAATCCGCGAGGCACCGGCAAAATGGAGCCGTTGGATCTGGTCTCGCTTCAAGAAGCGGTTCTCATAAACGCTCAGGATTATCTCCACGTCACGAGGTGTCAGTTGCATTGGAGCTATTCGATTGTTTCTTCTCGCTGTTTTCATTTTTTTGTCTTCCGTTTTCACCAGGGGAAATTAAGCGACCGAAGGAAGCGCCGTCTGGCTGATAAGCCAGACTTCCCGCACCTCGCCGACGAGACGAAGGAACGAGGGTAACTGCAAGTCGAGGGGCGGGAAGTCGGGCTTCGTTTGTGCCTTCCAAACGAAGACAGACGGCGCTGGATTTAAGTGGGCTAAATGCCCCGCAAATTCAGTTAATTTCCCCCTGGTGGTTTTAATGTTTTTCAAGGTTTTGGGTCTTTCTATCGGGTCTTACTGTTAAGAGTAAGGGGCTCTGTAAGACCCTTTGGGTGGGTAGGCGCTGCCTCTGCCGCTTTCATTCTCCTGCGAATTTCGTTTTCAGCATTCATCCAAATGCCAGTGACCAACATGTCGAGTTGGTACCTGACCTTCTCGGGGTCAATCTTTCTGTTAGTTGGTCTGCTTGCCACTTTTGCCTCTCTGAACGCTAAATACCGTATCTTTACGATATAGGAGGGGAAAAAGAAACGGGATTGGTTACCCGCTTTTGCCCTTGCCTGCTATCTGTATATCCAAAATACCGTAAGAATACATGAGTGTCAATACCGGAGTTTTCCACAGAAAGTGTACAAAAAACTATTGATTCATTGTTTTTACTGTTCTATAGTGGAAAATATAAAGGGCAAACTTACGATGGATAATATGATGAATTTTGGCGATAAATTAAGACAATTGAGGCGTGAGCGGGGCATTTCCCAGGAAAAGCTGAGCGAGAAAATGGGCTATGCCACTAACAGCTATGTTTCTGACGCCGAGAGGGGTAAGTTCATCCCCCAGCCCGACAAACTGGCAAAGTGGGCTGACGCCCTCGACATGACCTATGAGCAAATAGAAGATGTCCTCTTGGAATACAAGCTTGGGGATCTCGGTCTTGACGACCCGGCTTTCACGCTCATGTTCAAGGAAGTCCCGAATATGACACGGGAGGAAAAACAATCATTAATTAGGGCTTACGAGGCTGTAATGAGGGCCAGGCCCAAAGGGAAGAAAAAGTGAAGCGCGTAATTGATAAGGCAAATCAGCTAAATGAGACATTCGGAAACGACCTAGATAGAATCACAGACAGTCTGGGTCTTTCTGTCATGTATGAAGAAATGAACGGCAGGATGAAGGAGTTCTACTTTCGCGGGGCTATCGTCGTCCGAGCTGATTTATCTACTCGGGAAAAGCGGGAGCTGATCGCCCACGCTCTCGGGCATCATCTCTTTCATGCCGGAAACCATCTTGCCATGCAGAAGCGGATTTACTCCTTCGGCAATTACCATGAGAAGCAGGCTAACGCTTTTGCCGCCTGTCTGCTCATTCCACTATCCAAGCTTTCTCGCCTCATGGCTGATCGGGCTCGTATTGATGAGATGGCAGATCACTTTCAGGTTCGGGAGGAAGTCGTACGGCTTCGGCTGATGATTTGGGCTAATTTCGAAAAAGACTTAAGCGGCAGCAGCGCCAGGGTGGGTTAAATATGAACTGTATTATTTATCTTCGAGTGTCAACTAAAGAGCAGGCTCAAACAAATGAAGATGAGGGCTATTCAATCTCTGCCCAAAGAAAGGCCTGCACCAAATATGTTCAGGATAACGGCTGGACTCTGATTGATGAATATACCGACCGGGGCGAGTCAGCCAGGAGTGCGGATCGGCCGCAACTTCAGGAAATGCTCTCACGGATCACGAAGGAAAAGGACATTGATGCCGTGGTCGTTCATAAAATCGACCGGCTAGCGCGTAATCTGGAAGATCACGTAGCAATCAGGGCCATTCTGACTAAAGCCGGCTGTTCTCTTGAGTCCGTTGTAGAAAATATCGAAGACACTGCCTCGGGAAAACTGGTAGAGGGTATTCATGCCATCGTTGCAGAGTTTTATTCCTCCAATCTTTCGGCGGAAGTTCAGAAGGGAATGCTGGAAAAAGTGAAACAAGGTGGGTGGCCCCATCGGGCTCCGCTAGGCTACAAGAACGTCAGGGAAGGGACAAGAAACATTGCCACTCTCGTCATTGATCCCGAGATTGCCCCGCATATACAAGAAGCTTACAAACTCTATGCCACTGGCAATTACACTCAGGACGATATAAGGGATTTCTTTTTTGATCGGGGCATGGTCAATCAAAGGGAGCCACATAAGCCGATGACTATGATCACAATTTCAAAGCTCCTAACAAATCCCTTTTACACGGGAGCGATCAGATATAAGGGAGTCATTTATCCTGGCCAGCACGAGCCCCTTGTTAGCAAGCAGCTCTTTGAAAAGGTCCAGGCAACCTTCCAGATTAGAAACCAGGGTAGCGCGGTCAGAAAAAGGAAGAATCCTCATTACTTAAAGGGAACTCTGTTTTGCGCTCATTGTGGTTCTCGGCTCTCACTTGATACCGCTAAGGGTAAGTACATCTATTTCTTCTGCCTGGGAACTAAAAGAAGGCGGGGGTGTACGCATACAAAACACATCGCGGCTGCTGAGATGGAAGCACAGGTTGAACAACTTTATGAAGATATACAAATATCGCGGGAAACAGCAGATAAGCTAACAAAACGATTTGATGAAGAACTTGTCTCGAAGCAGTCTACGAATGCAATGGAAAAACAGTTCTTGGGAAAGCGGATAACAAAGCTAGCCGATGAGCAAATCAAGCTGATGCAGGCTTACTATGCCGAGGCTGTTCCCCTAAACGTCCTTAAGAAAGAACAGGACAGAATTGCCAAAGAATCGGCGAAGGCTGAGGACCGGCTTGAAGTACTTAATTCGCAGCTGGATCAGCTTAGGGGCGTTCTGGATATTGCTCTAGAGATTGCCATGAGTTGCGGACTCGGTTACAAGACAGGCACCAGCAGCGTTAAGCAATTTTATAACAAGGCATTTTTTGAAAAGATCGTCGTTAAAGACGGAAAAATTGTAGACGCGGAATTTACGGATTTATTTTACGACCTTCTGGAAGAAGGTTCGGATAAGCGAAGCTTGGTGGGCGATGGCGGGCTCGAACCACCGACCCCCTGCTTGTAAGGCAGGTATTGCACTTTTTCCCCCGTTTGACATGACTTCACCTCCTTTCCCTGATTAGCAGGCTCTTTAACCCCATAACTCTTCCCTTGACGTACGCCACTATACCACAATATACTGCTTTCATGTGGGGAAGAGTGTGGGGAAGAGCATTTCCCCACAGGCCAAGTCCAAAGGAGGCAGACCTTGAAACGCCAGAAGACGAAATACCCGGGTGTCTACTTTCGGGAACAAGATGGGGAGAGAATCTTTTACATCCGTTACCGCCTTCCCAAAACTGACGGCGGTTTTAAGCAGGTGGAAGAGGTAGCAGGCCACGGGCACCGTGACGCGATGACACCGGCTAAGGCCAGCCATATCAGAGCAAAGCGGATGCACGGGGACCAACTACCAAACAAGGAGCGCCGCGCCCAGGCCGCCCGGGTGAAGAAGACCTGGACGATCTCAAGGCTGTGGGAAGAATATCAGAAGGCCAACCCTGACCGCCGCGAGAAGGGCATGGAGTCCCTCTACAGCAAGTACCTTGATCCCCATTTCGGCGACAAGGAGCCCAAACATATCCTAGTGCTGGACATCGACAGGCTGAAACGACGTGAGCTGAAAGACAAGTCCCCTCAGACCGTCGCTCACGTCCTTGGTCTGCTAAGACGAATCATTAACTTCGGCATGAAGCGCGGCCTCTGTCCAGGACCGGGGTTTATCATCCAGCTCCCCCGGGTGAGCAATCAGAAGACTGAAGACCTAACCCCGGAGCAGATGGTCAGACTGCTTGAGGTGTTGAGCGGTCATGTTATCTACCAGTCGCCTTGTCGCCAGGGCGCTTACATGATGAAGCTGGCGCTTCTTACCGGCATGAGACGATCTGAGATGTTCAAACTCACGTGGGATGCTATCGACTGGCACCGGAAAAACATCACGCTAAGGGATGCGAAATCAGGCCGCGATGAGATCATCCCCATGAGTAGCTACGCGGAGCGGCTGCTTGGCGAAATCCAGGCGGCAAAGTCTGATTCCCCTTACGTCTTCCCAGGCAGGGGCGGCGGCCAGCTGGTGGACATCAAGAAACAGGTGAACCAGATTAAGGCAGAAGCCGGGCTCCCGTCTGATTTCAGGCCCCTGCATGGACTTAGGCACGTGTTCGCATCCATGCTGGTTTCAAACGGCGTGTCCCTCGACGTGGTGAGCCGCCTACTGACACATAAGGGGCAGACGGTGACGCATCGGTACGCGCATTTCGAGGACGGCATACTCAGGCAGGCGGCGGAGCTGGCGGGGCGGATCGTGGAAGAGGTGGCGGGTACGCGGGCCCTCACTTTGCAAAAGGGCCAAGCTTAGGATTAAGTATTCGACTGATAGTTTCCTTGCCTTCCTTGCTTAGCCTGCTGGTGGTGTTATATTCCCATCCTTCTTTTTTTTGCTCCGGTGTCAAATCCTTATTCCAACGATTTGTTCTGTTGGCCGCTTTTATATCGCTTGGCTGCTTTAAGAAAAATAATGCCAACCTCAGAGATTTTTCACGTATTGCCTTGTAATTTGTACACCCGGCTTTATTCCGGCCAAGCATCTCTCGACGCGCCTGCCGGTAGACCCTGGCCACCTGTTTGTCAGTGAGCATGGGATCAATGGTCATTTTGATCCGCCAAGTGGACCTTGGCTTTTGCCTTGGAGCAATCGTTGTAGTCAATCTCATATTCGAGCTTGTACTACAAAGGCCGACCCACGGCCTTATATCGGCTAGAATGAAAGAAGTAGCCTCGGCCTCGTGCCAACCGTACGCTTCCGCAAGAGCTTTGCTTATTTCCCTGAGTTTATCTAACACACCACCTATCTTTATGGCCTTGTGGTATGGCCACTTATCGCCCTGTTTTGAGTAAGCCAGTGTTTCAATTTTTGTACTAGATTTTGTATTGATATTTATTCCCGGCTTGGCGTATTTGAGCTTCTCCCGAAAAAGCTTGACTTCACAGGCTACATACTCCCGTCCCGTCATCGCAATTGCATTTCCTTCTCGATCCGTTAAGCCAGCCTTCTGAAAATCCTTCTGGCTAACTGGCAGGGATATGGATAACCAGTGCGTAGGCAGATCGTCTGCTTCCTCTTGTTTGATCTGTTTTTCAATCCAGGTTTCGACCTCTCCCCACTCAAGCAGTTTGCCGCCTAGCACCTCTTCCCGAAAAGCGACTATTTCTGAATCCGCCGCTGCTTCACGGGCGTAAATCTCGGACAGCAATTCCCGCCTTAAGCCAAGCTCGATTGAACCCTTATCCCCTCCCGCCTTTTTCTCGTTATTCCGAGAAGTGAGTCTAACTTTGAATTCTTGTTGCTTGTTTGCTTCTTTGAGGAATTCGTCAATTCCCAAAATGGTAGGAACTCCATCATTGTCCGTATCCCACCAGGCCGCTTTTAGGGCAGCATCGACCTTTCCAAGTTCATCTAGGTGATCCCAGACATCTTTATCGACTCTCGCTTCTTTGCGTAAGTGGTTGGCGGTTACGATTCTGTTGCTTGTGTCGTTCATTGGACTGATACCTCCTGAGTGAATTTATCATGATTTATATGCACAAGGCAAACCACCATAGGAGGTAATAAATCGTGGGCAACACAGAAAACCGACATGTCAACGAATTTGAGGCGGCAGATTTCACCGGCCATGCTGTTTCAACATTGAGGAACTGGCGGGTGCTGGGTAAAGGGCCGAGTTACTGCAAGATCGGGAAAAGCGTTCGTTATGCGATGAGTGATTTACGGGCTTGGATGGAATCGCACAAGGTTACGCCGGGCGGTGAGTCCTGATGGAGAAAGAAGAAGGCCGCCCCGTTGAGAGCGGCCAACAAACAAACTTCACGACTGTAAGCTTATCCGATATACCATTTCCAGTAAAGCGCTCCCAGTGGGGACCGTGGAGACTCAGTAAAAATAATGCCTGTCTAACGCTTACGATTGAAGGCCGCTGGCTGTACGAAGTCGATCTTGAGTGGTGCCATTCTTCGGCGCGAGTTCTGGACTGGATTTGCCAGGTAAAAAAGAAGACCTGGGCCACGGATACTATCCTAGCTAACCTCGTACGCGGATTGGATGACACCTTGCAGCCACAGGCCAACCTCTGTAGCGGAGGTCAGGATAAACGGCTTACGAGCACACAGCTTCACCGAATGGTGGGGCGATGAGCGCTTACCAACAGCCAACCCTGACCAAGCTTGAGAGCCTGCCCGCCATCGTCAAACGCGTCCTTCTTGTAAATGATGAACTCCTAGCCGTCCGGCTCCGTCGTGAGCTGTTTCCTGATACAGCAGTCGTTCATGCAGACGTAGAGCAATTAGGACACCCTCTATACCGGGATGAGATCATCAAGCGTTGCGGTGAAGGTCTTATGGTTTACGCGCCCCTTGACCTGTACCCGATATATCGCGGGGATTCACTGGCGGGCCTGGGCAGTCTAGGGGCGCGGCTAACATCCATCCCCATGACAGTTGCCGACATTGAAAAGAATCCCGCCGGGCTGCAAACAGTCCTGGAGGCGAAAGACAAGGTTGTCGAAGCCGATGACGCGGAAGCTAACCGGCTGATAATTGAGCAAACCGAAGAGGACCGAAAGCAAGCCGCACTTCAATCATCGGTAAAAGGGTTGTCAGGCAGTCAGGCACCTTCAAACGCGCCAGCAGAGCGGGAAACCGCTGACACACCCCTGAATTGTCAGGACGTTGTTAGTCTGGCAGCCAAAGCCAAAGAAGTTATCGAATGCGCAGACCCGATTGAGCTAGTTAAAGAGGGAATCAAGACCATGGGATACGGTGGCAAGATTGAAACAGCGGTCATAATCTATCTGGCATTTACGTCCCGGCTTCTTGCAATGCGTCGTGGCTCGATGCCGGTTCATTTGCTAGTGAAAGGCCAAGCAAGCGGCGGGAAAAGTTATGCGGTTAAAATAGTCACTAGCTTATTGCCGCGTTCTGCTGTCTTTGAGATCGACGCCAGTTCCCCCCGTGTGCTTATCTATACGGAAGCCGAATTCAAGCACAAAGTAACAATCTTCTCCGAGGCCGATTCTCTCCCTGCCGGTGAGGACAACCCGGCGGCAAGTGCCATCCGCAATCTGCTACAAGATCACCGGCTAAAATATGAAGTAGTAGAGGCCAAGGGCAACCGGCAGCAGGTGAGAAAAATAAGCAAGGAGGGGCCGACTGTCCTTGTCACTACGGCCACCCGAAGTCTAGGCCACCAGCTAATGACTCGTTTGTTTGTTCTGGATATTCCCGACGATCAAAACCAGATCCGGGCGGCATTAAATGCCCAGGCAAGCCTTGAGCTTCACGGTAGTATGGAGCCGGGTGAAGAGCTGATTGCCTTTCAGGAACTACTGCAATATCAAGCACAATACGAAGCACCTTTCAATGTTTTAGTTCCTTTTGCGGACAAGTTAGCCGAAGCCATAGGCAGGCGGCCACAGGCGGCCAGAATCAACCGCGATTATGCACGCCTACTTTCCCTGATTAAGGCGGTAGCGGTTCTCAGAAAGTATCACCGGCAGCGCAACGGAAGCGGTCAAATCGTTGCCGAGCTTGAGGATTATAAGACAGTTCACGAGCTGGTTTCAGATATGTTTGAGTCTAGCGTCACCGGTGCCAGCAAAGCCGTTTGTGAAACCGTAAAAGAAGTAACTGGACTTATCGGCGGCGGTTCCCCGGAGACCATAACTGTTTCCCAAGTAGCCGACGCATTGAAGATAAATAAAGAGTCTGCCAGGCGAAGGATTCATACGGCGATAAATGGAGGCTGGCTCGTTAACCACGAAGATCGGCCAAGGCGTCCCTTCAAACTTACAATCGGCGATCCCCTTCCAGAAGGTGCCGGGTTGCCTACACCGGAAGAGCTGACAACGCTAGCAACTGCTGACAATTCGCTGACAACTTCGGAATGTTGTGATTTGCAGGACAGACTGCTTGACAACGTCGAAACCGGGAGCATGAGAGAGAAGCAAGGAGAACCGGCACCGGAGCTAACCGACCTCCGAGAACAGGGGAGGTTAGCGATATGAAGGCCCTCGAAATCTGGCAGCAGATTACCGGCCACTATTACGAACTCAGGCTTGAAAATGATGCCCTTATCATCAAAGCAAACGATTTCAGCCGCGAACTGCCGCCTGGATTGATTACCGATCTCAAATCCCACAAAGCCGAGATCCTTTCCCTTCTCCGCTACCAGGAAGAGGCCGACTGCCTGTTACTGGAATCAACCCGGAGATTATCCCGGGCCTGGCCGAAGGGCTGCCCGCTGGACTCCCCACAGTGGGAGCGCCTGGAAGCTGAGCTTCACAGCGCATACTGGACACTTGACCGGCGGGAGCTGACCATCGCGATTCAGGCGCGTGAGGAATACGCCATGCGAGTATTCGAGGCTCACCGGAAGGGGGCGGCGGCATGACCGGAAGACAACTTAAATGCTGCAACCGTTGTGGCAGGCTGACCGGGCCGTAAGAATGATTCATAGTTTCATCGCCGTCGATGTATCCGAGGCCGTTAGGCGGCTTCTCAGGACTTCGGACCGGGGCTCCCGAAAAAATCTCTATCCGTTCATATGGCAGCGGAAGAGTCCGCACCTTTCCGCGAGAAAAAATGCCACCGGGGTGGGAAACTGGTCAACCACCGATTGAAAAAAGGTTAGGGGTAGGGGGCATAAAATCTCTACAGCCTGAGCGACATGACCGAAGGGGTAACTCGACGCACACGCCCGCGAAATTAGACTTTTTTTGTCAGCGATTTCAGAAACTAGACCGGAAGGGGTTTGATAATGGATTTACCAGACGCTAAAGAGCTTGAGAAAGAATTTCCGCGTAGTCTGAAACGAGCCAGCGCCAGGGCTAAGTTTGCACTAATGGCTAGTCACCTGGAGGCAGCAAAAGAGGCGGCGGCGGTCCTGGCCGATGAAGGACCGCTCACCTATGACAGCCGGGATCTACCCTCAAAGCACCCGGCAGCGGCATTATTCCGGGATCATGCGAAAGAGTTTCAGAAGATCCTAGACTGGTTTGTCATTCACGAGCAATATGCCTAATGGATCACGTGCCACGACGCAAAAGGGAAAGGCTCCGGCTGATTCCCGGAACCCTTCCCCTCGAAGCCCTCAGAAGCCTTAGACGGCTTCCGTCCGGCCTGGCTGCTACACTTCTTCGGTAGTTAGTCCCTCAAAGGCGCTGTCATTCTCTGCTGCCGTCTCAAGCGCCTCTTTCGCCATATTGGAAATGCCGTTGTTGCCGTCTTCGTCTTCCCATGAAAGCAGCTCCAGGACATCCGCCGGCGACTCGCAGACCTCGGCACGGTGGCTATCCTCTTCCCCTTGCCACCGGGTACGGTAGACCTGAGCTACAACGTACTTGCCGGAGTCCGTCTTATAGATTTCGATCTCTGACCACCGGGTGTTTTGCGGTCCCTGATGCTCGTGGTCTGATGCTTCGGCGATATTAATGCCGGTGAAGGATAAGTCCTTCTTGCCGTCACGGCGGACCCGGTATTTTTGCATGTTTTGTGACATGGTTACTTCCTCCCTTTTGCTCTGAAATCTCGCGTGCGTGTGGGGAATAGTGTGGGGAAACAAGGTTAGGGGTATACCAATTAACGTTATTGCCAAAAGCTAAAATAGTGGCTATAGCAGGTAAAAAGTGATGGTGGGCGATGGCGGGCTCGAACCACCGACCCCCTGCTTGTAAGGCAGGTGCTCTCCCAGCTGAGCTAATCGCCCAAAAACCGATGTTCCTGGTTCCTGGTTTCTAGTTCCTGGTTAGCTCCTTGTTCCCGGTTCCGGAGGGTTAAACCAGGAACCTGGAACAAGGAATCAGGAACAACGTATTTGGTGCCCCCAGCGGAATTCGAATCCGCGCCGCCGCCTTGAAAGGGCGGTGTCCTGGGCCACTAGACGATGGGGGCGGGTAATATGGTGAGCCGTACTGGGCTCGAACCAGTGACACCCGGATTAAAAGTCCGGTGCTCTACCAACTGAGCTAACGGCCCACAAAACCGGATATCATCCACTGCTTCGCGGACAACATAGTGTACCAGCAGCCCCCCAAACGGGCAAACCAGCGTCCAGCCGCCGAATCCGGGCAGACTTCCGGTCAAATCCCCCACGTTCTCCCAGGATTGGACACCGGCCTTCCTTCCTCCATCTTCCCGGTGGGCCGCCCGGCTGAAACCTTTTGATATATGAGTCGAACAGTAATACGATTAACAAACCTGCTGGCAAGAATACAAAAAAGGAGCCCCCGTGAGAAGAGTCCCGGCCGTGATCGCAGCATCCCTGGTGGCAGCGGTTCTGTTTTCCTGCCTCACCATCATCTCCGCCTGCAGCGAACCCCAGGCAAGCGCCGCCGAGGCTCTTGACAAGGCCACGGTGCAGTTCTCCAGCGCCAAGTCATATCACATGCAGATGAACGGCGCCCTGGAACTGACCAGCACCGGGCCGGTCTCCGACAAGGATCTTGCCGGGCTCATCCCGATGAAACTGACGGTAAGCGGCCAGGCCGACATGGATCTGCGCGATCCCGCCAACGTCAGGATGAAGATGTATGACCTCAACATCAACGGACTCGAGGATGTTATCACCAGGTCGAAAGGAGCCGGCGGCAACGAGGCCCAGCGTGCGCTCTCGGCGGGCATGATGACACAGATGCTCAAGGGGATGGAGCTGGTCGTGATCAAGGACACCTTCTACATGAAGATGGCCGGCAGCTGGTTCAGCATGTCGCCCGGCGATATTCCAAATTCAAGCGGCATGGATTTCAGTTGCCTGTACGAAGCCGGCCCCGGAGAGGGCGCCCAGGTGAATTCCCTCACGGGAGATTCCTTCAAGGATATCGAAGAACTGCCCGCAGAAGACATCGACGGTGTCTCCACCCGTCATTTCAGGGCGACTCTGGATGGAAGCAGGATGGCGGACAAGCTCGACGAGTCGTACGCGAAAATGCAGAAATGCGGCTTCAGCCAACCGGGGCCCAGCGTCGGCGCCGACGGGTATTCCGATATCGACCAGGTGAAGAAACTGTACACGACCATGTACGACAAGATGCAGATCGAGTACTGGGTGGACGGCGACATGCAGGTGCGCCGGATGGCGGGAAGCATGAGCTTCAACATGGGTGAGATGATGGCGGCGATGGGAGAGGCCGCACCCGATCAGAGCATCGAGCCGGTCACCTTCAACTTCAGCGGCACCGCCGACGTGTCACGCCTCGGCGAGGACTTCAATATCGCCGCCCCGGAAAAGTCGATACCGTTCAAGGACATCGCCAACGACGGCTTCGACACAGCCAAGCCGACGGCGCGGCAAGCGGGCTAGTGCAGAAAATGCCGCGTCCTGGTGAAGATCATCGCCAGGTCGTGCTCGTCGCAGAGCTTGATGACTTCCTCGTCGCGCTTGGCGCCGCCCGGCTGGATGACCACGGTGATCCCCTTGGGGATAGCCAGGTCCAGCGCGTCGGTGAAGGGGAAGAAGGCGTCTGAGCCGACCGCCGCTCCCTGCAGCTCTCCCTGGGCTTTATCCAGGGCGATGTTCATCGAGTCGACGCGGCTCATCTGGCCGGCGCCGATGCCGATGGTCTGCAGGTTATTGGCCAGCACGATGGCGTTGGAGCGCACGTGCTTGGCTACCCTCCAGGCGAACATGGCGTCGCCCCATTCCTTCTCGGTCGGGTGCCGCTTGGTGACCACTCCCATGCCGTCGCGCTCGTCGATGCCGGAATCCTTGTCCTGCACCAGCATGCCGCCCATGACCTGACGGTAGGCGGGCTCGCCGGTGATCGCCTTGCGACGCTCCTCGTTGACAAGCAGCCTGATCCTTTCCTTCTGGGTCAGGATCTCGACGGCCTCGGCGACATAGCCGGGCGCGAACAGTACTTCTATGAATTTCTTGGCCAGGGTCTCGGCCAGTTCCTCGTCGACGATGCGGTTCAGCGCCACCACCGAGCCGAAGGCGCTGATGGGATCGGCGGCAAGCGCCTTGCGGTAGGCGGTGCCGATGTCCTCGGCCACGGCGACGCCGCAGGGATTGTTGTGCTTGATGATGACCGCGGCCGGCAGCGTGAACTCTCGCAGCAGCTCGCGGGAGGCATTCAGGTCGAGCAGATTGTTGTAGCTGAGCTCGATGCCATGAAGCTGGGTGACTCGTGAGAGCAGATGCCGCCGGGCGTTGACCTCGGCGTAATAGGCGGCGCGCTGGTGCGGGTTCTCGCCGTACTTGAGGTCCTGTACCTTCTCGAAATCGAGCAGCATGAAGGGCGGGAAGTCGGAGACTCCCTCGCTGAACCAGTTGGCGATGACAAAATCGTAATGCGCGGTGGTGTGAAAGGCCTGGGTGGCCAGGTCGCGCAGGGTGTCGAGGCTCAGCTGGTTGTCGTTGGCCTTCATCTCCTCGACGATCTCGCCGTAGCGGCGCGGGTCGGTGACCACGGCCACGCCCTTGAAGTTCTTCGACGCCGCCCGGATCATCGTCGGCCCGCCGATATCGATGTTCTCGATGACCTCGGACTCATCGACGCCGCGGCGCCCGGCTACTTCTTCAAAAGGATAGAGGCTGACGACGACCATGTCGATCGTTTTGATACCCTGCTCTTTCAGTGTCAGCATGTGCTCGTGATTGTCGCGATCGGCCAGCAGGCCGGCGTGGATGTTGGGATGCAGCGTCTTCACACGCCCGCCAAGTATTTCCGGAAAGCCGGTAACCTCGCTGATGCCGGTGACGGGAACGCCCTTGTCCGTGAGGAACTTGGCGGTGCCGCCGGTGGAGATTATCTCAACGCCAAGATCGGTCAGCGATTTGGCGAACTTGTCCAGACCGATCTTGTTGGAAACGGATACAAGTGCTCGTTTAACTTTCAAGACTTCCTCCCCGGTTGCGGCATGGATGTCACTATAACCCGGCGCGGGTTTTCGCTGTCAAAGCCGACCCGTCCGGAGGCAATCAGTTCTATGGCCTGCGGCAGAAGGCGGTGCTCCACCTCGTGGATCCGGTTGCGCAGGCTATCGACCGTGTCATTATATTTAATTTCCACCGGTTCTTGAAGAATTATCGGCCCGGTGTCGGCCCCTTCGTCCACAAAGTGCACCGTCACGCCGGTCACCCTGGCACCGTAATCCATGGTGTCCTCGATGGGAGTAGCCCCCGGGAACGAGGGCAGCAGCGAGGGATGCAGGTTGATGACCCGGTTGGGGAAGCGGTCCAGCAGGCCCCGCGTCACCAGCATCATGTATCCCGCCAGCACCACCAGGTCGACGTCGTGGCGCTCCAGCTCGGCGGCCATGGCCTCGTCGTGCTCGACTCTGTCCTGGAAATCGATGATGGGAAAAACCGCGGTGGGAATGCCGGCCTCGGCGGCCCGGGCGAGCCCGCGGGCCTTGTTGTTGTCGCTGACGACCAGGGCGACCTCGATGTCGCCGCGCCCCTGGTGGAGTGTGTCGATTATGGATTGCAGGTTGGAGCCGGATCCTGAGACCAGCACGCCCAGCCGGAAATTACGACTGCCTGTCACCCACGATCACCTCTCCGATACGCGTCGCGCCGGAAACCGCGGCGAGGGCCTTGGCCTCATCCGCCGCCGGCACGACCACGACATAGCCGATGCCCATGTTAAAGGTCCTGAACATCTCGTTGGACTGGACATTGCCCAGCCGCTGAAGAGTATCAAAGAGGGCGGGCACCTGCCACCGGGAGCGCTCGACGCGCGCCAGCAGCCCGCCGGGGATGACCCGCACCAGGTTCTCGGCCAGGCCGCCGCCGGTGATATGCGCCATGGCCCGCACGTCGGCGGCCGCCATCAGGGCGGCCACGTCGCGGGCATAAATTTTTGTTGGGGTGAGCAGGGCGGCGCCGACGCCGCCGGCGGCTTCGAAGCCTTCCAGCTTGTCGGCGTAGCCGATCTTGTTGACCTCGAGTATTCTTCTTACCAGCGAGAAGCCGTTGCTGTGGACGCCGCTGGAGGGCAGACCGATGACCACGTCCCCGGCCTCGACGCGGCTGCCGTTGATGATCGCGTCTCTTTCAACCGCGCCCACGGCAAAGCCCGCCAGGTCGAAATGGCCGCCCTGGTAGAGGTCGGGCATCTCGGCGGTCTCGCCGCCCAGCAGCGCACAGCCGGACTGGCGGCAGCCCTCGGCCACGCCTTCGACCAGCGAGGCCGCCTTTTCGGGTTCGAGTTTGCCGACGGCGAGATAATCGAGGAAGAAGAGCGGGCGGGCGCCCGTGACCAGCAGATCGTTTACCGACATGGCCACGAGGTCGATGCCGACGGTGTCGTAGATGCCGAGCGCTTCGGCGATGAGGACCTTGGTGCCGACGCCGTCAGCCGCGGAGACCAGCACCGGGTTCTTCATGGTAGGCAGCTCCAGCAGCCCGGCGAAACCGCCCAGGCCGCCGATGACGTTGAGATCCCCGATTGTGGAGGCTACCGCGGAGCGAATCCTGTCCACGACCTCGGCGCCGGCATCGATGTTGACGCCGGCTCCGGCGTAGGTGAGCGGCTTGCCTTTCGGGGAATCTTCTATGCCACCGACTCCTTTTTGGTCTTGCCGCCTGGTTCCCTGGAAGCCTTGCCGTTTTTTGGCTTGCCGCCATTGCCGCCGGCTTTGGCGCTTCCCGCCGCTTCCTTGGCCTTGCCGTTGCCGTTCTCCTTCTCGACCTGCTCGAAGCGGTGCTTGCTCATCTTGCGCAGGTCGGGGACCTCCACCGGGTAGCGCCCGGTGAAACAGGCGCGGCAAAAATTCTCGGCGGGTTTGCCGACGGCGCGCTGCAGCCCTTCCAGGGAGATGTATTCCAGGGAATCGGCGCCGACCTGTTGCCGGATCTGCTCGACTGTCTGCTCCGAAGCGATGAGCTCGGTGCTGGTCGAGGTATCGATGCCATAAAAACAGGGATGGGTGATCGGCGGCGAACTGATGCGCAGGTGCACCTCGGTGGCGCCGGATTCGTAGAGCATCTTCACCAGTTTGCGCGTGGTGTTGCCGCGCACGATCGAATCGTCGACGACAACCAGGCTCTTGCCGCGGATGGCCTCGCTCAGAGGATTGAGCTTGACCCTGATGCCGTGCTGCCTCAAGTCCTGGTCGGGCTGGATGAAGGTCCGGCCCACATATCTGTTCTTTATCAGCCCCTCGCCGTAGGGAACGCCGCTGGCGCGGGCGAAGCCGATCGCCGCCGGCGTGCCGGTGTCGGGGATGGGGATGACCATGTCGGCCTCGACCAGCGACTCGCGGGCGAGCTCCTCGCCCATGCGGTTGCGCGCCAGGGAGACGTTCAGTCCGCCCAGGTTGGAGTCGGGCCGCGCGAAATAAATGTATTCAAAGATGCAGAAGCCCTGCCGCTCGGCGGGCTCGACCACCTGGCGCAGCTCGAGGTTGCCCTCGGTGATGACGGCCATCTGCCCCGGCTCGATCTCCTGCAGGAACTCGGCGCCGATGATATCCAGCGCGCAGCTCTCGGAAGCCAGCGCGTAGTTGCCGTCATCCAGCTTGCCGACGCAAAGCGGGCGCACTCCCCAGGGGTCGCGGAATCCGACCACGGCGCCCTGACTGAGCAGCACCACCGAGAAAGCGCCCTTGATCTTGGGTATGCTCTCGGCCACGGCGTCACGGATGTCCTCGGCGGGGTCGTTGGCGATCAGCCGCGCCAGCAGCTCGCTGTCGCTGGTTGAATTAAGCTTGAGTCCCTGCGGCCCCATCATCTCGCGCAACTCGGCGGTGTTGACGATGTTGCCGTTATGCGCCACAGCCAGCGTATGGCCGTTTCTTTCCAGGCACACCGGCTGGGCATTGGCCCAATGAGTGGAGCCGGTGGTGGAATAGCGGACGTGGCCGATGGCCGCCTGCCCGGGAAGGCTCTTGAGGGTCTGTTCATTGAAGATCTGCGATACCAGGCCCATGTCCTTGATGGCGGTGAGATGACCGTTGTCGTCGACGGCGATGCCGGCGCTCTCCTGGCCGCGATGCTGCAGCGCGAAGAGGGCGAAGAAGGTCAGGCGGCTGACTTCCCGCCCGGGAGCGACTGTGCCGAAAACACCGCAGGCTTCCTCCGGCTTGTCGTGCTCGAAATCGTTGATACCCTTACACCCTTTTGTCAATTCGTCTGACATATGTTATTTGCGCAACATGTTGTTAATTGCGCACCATGTTGTTTACGCGCACCATTTCGTCTAACCGTGCACCAGGTTTTCCAGCGCCGTCCTCCAGGCCTGGTCCGCCTGCGCCACCGGCAGATTGACCTGCTCGGCCCCGCCCGCCCTGATGACCAGGCGGTCCCCGCCGACGCGGCCGATGACCGTGGCCGACAGATCCAGCGCCAGCTGGGCGAAATGCTCCAGGTCCTTTTCCCCGACGGTGACCACTATCAACCCGGGAGCCTCGCCGAACAGCAGCAGGTCCGGGCGCTGATCGGAAGTCAGCTCGATACTGGCGCCGATGCCTCCGTCGATGGCGGACTCCGCCAGGCAGCAGGCCAGACCGCCGTCGCTGACGTCGTGGGCGCTTTTCACCAGTCCTTCAAGGATAGCTTCTCTTACGAGCAATTGCAGCTGTTTTTCCATTTCCAGGTCGACATCGGGTATGCGGCCCGCCACCTCGCCGCGCACCCGCAGCTGGTACTCGGAGCCGTCGATCGCCGGCCGGGCGTTGCCCAGCAGCAGCACGGCGTCGCCTTCCTGCTTGAATCCGGGGGTGCCGGTGAGTTTGACGTCCTCGATCAGGCCCATCATGCCCACGACCGGATTGGGATAGATCGCCTGTCCGAAGCTCTCGTTGTAAAAACTGACGTTGCCTCCGGTAACCGGCGTTTCGAACGCCAGGCAGGCCTCAGCCATGCCCTCGACCGCTTCCTTGAACTGGTGGTAGATCTCGCCCTTTTCAGGATTGCCAAAATTAAGACAGTTGGTGACGGCCAAAGGTTTCGCCCCGGCGCAGGAAAGATTGCGCGCCGCCTCGGCGACCGCAGCCCGGGCTCCCCGGCGCGGATCGAGGTAGCAGCGGCGGCCGTTGCCGTCGGTGGTCAGCGCCACGCCGGTATCACGGCCCTTGATGCGCAGCACCGCGGCCTCGGCTCCCGGCCAGAGGGCGTTGTTGGTCTGGACCATGTGGTCGTACTGCCGGTAGACCCAGCTTTTGTCACAAATATTAGGGGAACGCAAAAGGGTTGTCAGCACCTCGTTGAGGTCTGAGGGCGGCGCGTAATGATCCTCGGCAAGCGGCTCGTCGACCTCGTGTTCCGGCCGGACAGTCTCGACAACATAGGTCGGCGCCTCATCAACAAGAGCGTCCACCGGCATGTCAGCCACCAGCTCGTCGCCCATGAAGACCCGCAGTTTCCTGGTGTCGGTGACCCTGCCGATGACGTTGGCGTCGAGATCCCACTTGTCGCAGACCGCCAGCGCCTCTTCCTCGAGCTCGGGCGTGATCACCGCCAGCATCCGTTCCTGCGATTCGGAGATCATGATCTCGAAAGGCTCCATGCCCTGCTCGCGCAGCGGAACTTTGGAGATGTCCATGTCGATGCCGACCCCGCCCTTGCTGGCCATCTCGCTGGAGGAGCTCGAAAGCCCGGCGGCGCCGAGATCCTGAAGCGCCACAAGAAGGCCCCGGTCGCGCAGCTCCAGGCAGGCCTCCAGCAGCTTCTTCTCGGTGAAGGGATCGCCCACCTGGACGGTCGGACGCTTCTCCTGGGCAGTCTCGTCGAACTCGGCCGACGCCAGGATGCTGGCGCCGCCGATGCCGTCGCGGCCGGTCGTCGAGCCGATCAGCACCACCAGGTTGCCGGGCCCTTCCGCCTTGGCGCGTAAGATCTTGTCCTGCTCCACCAGCCCCACGCACATGACGTTGATGAGGCAGTTGCCCTCGTAGGCGTCCTCGAAATGGATCTCGCCGGCGATGGTGGGTATGCCCATGCAGTTGCCGTAGGAAGCTATGCCCTCGACCACGCCTTCCAGCAGGAATTTCTGGCGCGCCTTTTCCAGCGAGCCGAAATGCAGCGGATCGAGGTTGGCGATCGGACGGGCTCCCATGGCGAAGATGTCGCGGACGATGCCGCCGATGCCGGTGGCCGCGCCCTGGAAGGGCTCGATGGCGGAGGGATGGTTGTGGCTCTCGATCTTCATGGCGATGGCCAGGCCGCCGCCGATGTCGATGATGCCGGCGTTCTCGCCGGGCCCCTGGAGGATGCGCTCGCCCTCGGTGGGAAGATTCTTCAGCAGCGGCCGCGAGTGCTTATAGCCGCAGTGCTCGCTCCACATCAGCGAGAACACCGCCAGCTCGGTGTAGTTGGGATCGCGGCCCATGGCCTTGCAGATGCCGTCGTATTCCTTCTTCTTGAGCCCGAGGAGCTCGTAAGCCTGTTTCTGGTCGAGGTCGGCGCTCATGAGTCTTCCCGAATGACATTTGACTTTACAGGCGTCATCGCGCGCCCGCCCTGGCGGCGATCGCGGAGATGATCGACTCAAAGACGCCGCGCCCGTCGGTGCCGCCGATGACGGCGTCACAAACACGTTCCGGATGAGGCATCAAGCCGAAGACGTTGCCTTCCCGGTTGCAGACGCCGGCGATGTTGCCCAGCGAGCCGTTGGGATTCGACTCCGCGGTGGTCTGGCCGCTCCCTTCGCAATAACGCACGACGATCTGGTCGTTGGCCTCGAGCTCGGCGAGGCCGACATTATCGATGAAATAGTTGCCCTCGTGGTGGGCGATGGGGATCTTTATGACCTGTCCGGCTTCATATCCGGACGTGAACGGCGTCGCATCGTTCTCCACGCGCAGGTTCACCAGCTTGCAGACGAACTTGAGCCCCTCGTTCTGGTGCATGGCGCCCGGGAGCATCCCCGCTTCCAGCAAGATCTGGAAGCCGTTGCAGATGCCGATGACCAGGCCGCCGGCGTCGGCGAAGTTCCTGACCGCGGTCATGATCGGGGAAAAGCGGGCGATAGCGCCGCAGCGCAGATAATCTCCGTAAGAGAATCCACCGGGAAGAATGACGCAGTCGAGCCCGTCGAGCCCGGTATCCTTGTGCCAGAGGTAGCGGGCCTCGGCGCCGGGGAAGGAACTGACGGCGTCGTAGGCGTCGGCGTCGCAGTTGGAGCCGGGAAAAACCACGACCCCGAACCGGACGGGGGTTGCTTCGGTCTGTGGGGAGTCGGTCACTACTCGGACACTAGCTCGAATTCAAAATCCTCGATGATGGGATTGGCCAGCAGCTTGTGGCACATCTTGTCGACGGCCTCGCCGGCGCCTTCGCCGTCGGGCAGTTCCAGCTCGATGTACTTGCCAACGCGCACGTTCTTGACTCCCTCGAAGCCCAGCGCCGGCAGGGAGCGCTCGATGGTGAGTCCCTGCGGGTCCAGGATCCCCGCCTTGGGAGTTATATAGACTTTAGCTCTCATATCAGCTCTCCACTCGGTTGAGCATTTCCTCGTAAGCTTCCTCGACGCCGCCGAGGTCGCGGCGGAAACGGTCCTTGTCCAGCTTTTCGCGCGTCTCGGCATCCCAGAAACGGCAGGTATCGGGGCTGATCTCGTCACCCAGGACGATGTTGCCCTCGCTGTCTTTACCAAATTCCAGCTTAAAATCAACAAGCAGGACCTTGCGCTCGGCGAAGAACTGCGACAGCACCTCGTTGACCTTGAGCGCCAGCCGCTTCAGCTCGGCGAGCTCCTCGGGGCCTACCAGCTCGAGCTCCTCGATGTGAGCGTCGGTCACGAGCGGATCGCCCAGGGAATCATCCTTGAGGAAGAACTCGAGCATCGGCTGCTTCAGCTTGGCGCCTTCCTCGAATCCCAGGCGCTTGCAGATGCTGCCGGCGGCGTAGTTGCGCACCACGACCTCCACCGGGAACATCTCCAGGCGTTTGCACAGAAGCGTGTCCTCGGCGGTCTGCTCGACCAGCTGGGTGATGATGCCGCGCTCTTCCAGCAGCTTGAACAGCCGCGTCGAGATGGCGGCGTTGCGCACGCCCTTGTGGGCTATCTGGCCCTTCTTCTTGCCGTCAAAGGCGGTGGCGTCGTCCTTGAACTTCTGCGACACCAGTTTGGGGTCGCCGGTCGCGTAAACGATCTTGGCCTTGCCCTCGTAAATTTTTTCCTGTGCCATTATTTCCTCCGGCCTCAGACTTCCAGTTTTTCCAGGCGCGCGAAGACCACGCCGATGTTTTCCAGGTAGCGGGAAGGGTCGAAGCAGCTTTCCAGCTCGGCTTCGGTGAGAGATGCCCTGACGGTTTCGTCTTGGTTTAGCAGGTCTTTGAAGCTGGTCTTGTCCTGCCAGGCCTTCATGGCGCTGGTCTGGACAACCCGGTAGGCCTCCTCGCGGGATAGCCCCTTATCGATTAATTTTAGCAGAACCGATTGGGAGAAGACCAACCCGTGGCTCGACCAGAGATTGGCGAGCATACGCTCGGGATAGACCAGCAGGTTCTCCATCAAATCAGCAAATTTGTAAAGCATGTAATCCAGCAGGATGGTGCTGTCGGGCAGGATCACCCGCTCGGCCGAGGAATGCGAGATATCGCGCTCGTGCCAGAGGGCCATGTTCTCCATCGCCACCAGGGAATTGGCCCTGATGATGCGGGCCTGGCCGCACATGCGCTCGCTGATGATGGGGTTGCGCTTGTGGGGCATGGCCGAGGAGCCCTTCTGGCCCGGCTTGAACGCCTCTTCGGCCTCGAGGACTTCGGTGCGCTGCATGTGCCGGATCTCGGTGGCGAACTGCTCGATCGAGGATGCGGTCACAGCCAGCGCCGTCATGAACTCGGCATGGCGGTCGCGCTGGACCACCTGGGTAGAGGCCGGCGCGGCCGCGAGGCCCAGCGCATGGCAGACCTCTTCCTCGATGTCCGGCGGCACCATGGCGTAAGTGCCGACGGCGCCGGAGATCTGGCCGACGGCGACAGCGTCGCGGGCCCGCTCCAGCCGCTCGATGTTGCGGGCGGTCTCGAAGCACCAGACGGCAAGTTTCAGCCCGAAGGTGATGGGCTCGGCGTGGATGCCGTGGCTGCGGCCGATCATGACCGTATCGCGGTGCTCGAAGGCGCGTTTCTTTAAAACTCCCAGCAAATGCCGCAAATCGAAGATAAGGATATCGGCGGCGCGCCTGAGCTGAAGCGCCAGGCCGGTGTCCAGCATGTCCGATGAGGTCATGCCGTAATGGATGTACTTCGAGGCCTCGCCGACGTGCTCGCCGACGTTGGTGAGGAAGGCGATGACGTCGTGGCGGGTCTCTTTCTCGATCTCCAGAACCCGGTCGACGTCGAAGGCCGCCTTCGACTTGATCTCCGCCAGCGCCGCGGCCGGGATCAGCCCGCGCTCGGCCCAGGCCTCGCAGACGGCGATCTCCACCTCGAGCCAGGTAGCCATGCGGCTCTCGTCGCTCCAGATGGCGCTTATTTCAGGTCGTGAATACTTGGGAATCATACGCGGTTATTATTTAACGAACCGGCCCCAGTTTCCACCCCTCAATTCCTATCCCCGTGATAAGCTTGCTTTATGATTGACCTGAAATTCCATTCATGGGCCGTGACCGTGAGCCTGGCGGCTGCCCTGGCGCTAACATTCTTTCCGGCCGGATGCGGGAGCGATGCGGCGTCCGGAGGTACGGCCGGTTCGACCGGCACTGAAAGCTCTGATTCGGTGACATCCACGACGCCGGCCGGCGCTTCCTCCACAGGGTCCACCGGCGCATCCCCGGCGCAACCCTCCGACGCTGCGATCGCGGCCGCCACCGGCGGCGCCCCGGATGGAACCTACGTCTATGCCTACGACCAGATGGAAGTCTTCATAAAGCCCGACGCTTCCGAAGCCCAGATCCAGGAAGTCGGGGCGGCTATCCGGGCCATGCCGGAGGTCTGGAACATTTACCTTGTGAGCAAGGATGAGGCGCTCCAGAAGATTCGCTGGGGCCTCTCGGGACACGAAGATGTTCTCAACAGCCTCGAGGGCAACCCGCTGCCGCCCTCGTACCTGGTCTCCGTCGCCGAACCCGGCCAGGCCAAGACCGTTGGTGACCGGCTGGCCAAAAATCCTGCCGTCGATAATTCTCCCGGGACGCAGGACGGCATCAACTATTACAAATCAGGTATACGCCTGCGAAAGATCATCATCCAGGGAAAGACTTACCAGCTCTTCGATGACCGGGGCGATATGTTCGAATCCGGAGTCTATTCGATCAGGGGCGATCTGATTCTCTTCGATCCGGCCGGCCGGAATGCGGCCGGCTTCGAGCACGGCGCCGGAGAAATAAGAGACGGCGCCATCTCCTTACTGTTCGTCGAGCTGCACGCCGTTTCCATCTAAACGGTTTCAAATGACTTCCACGCCGGGCTGTTCGTTCCGCTTCCATCGCCAAACCCTTATCTTTTTCCCCACGGGGTAAATGCTTGCCGCCTGGGTATATAGATAGAAACCAAAAGCGTTTTGATCCGCGGGCAACCTACCGGCTGCGCGGCCAGGGGAGATGATCAGCATGGCAACCGAGAAGGCGATGTTCGCGGCAGGATGTTTCTGGGGAGTGGAATCGGCGTTCCGGGGCGTCGATGGCGTAGTCGACGTCGCTGCCGGATATACCGGCGGCAGCCTCGAGAAGCCGACCTACGGCGATGTCTGCGGCGGCGAGACCGGCCACGCCGAAGCGGTGCTGGTCGAATTCGATCCCGAGCGCGTTTCTTACAAGGATCTTCTGCAGGTCTTCTGGAACATCCACGATCCCACCACGCTCAACCGCCAGGGGCCGGACCTTGGCTCCCAGTACCGCTCGGCGATCTTTTTCTTCACTCCGGAACAGGAGGGCCAGGCGCGCGAGTCGCTGGCAGAGCAGGACGCCAGCGGACATTTCAGCCGGCCCATCGTCACCGAGATCACGGCGGCGGGGGAGTTCTGGCGGGCCGAGGAATATCACCAGCGCTATAACGAGAAGCATGGCCGCTGGAGCTGCGGCTGATTCCCGGTAGACAAGAGTGCCGGGGCAACGACCTAAAAAGGAATCGCCTGCGGGCGCTTGAATATCTTTGACAGGATGCGCCTGCCACCCTTCAGCTTCATAATCAAAAAGGCCGCCCTGATTTCAGGGACCGTCCTCGCCAGCCTGCTGGTTGTCCTGCTGATAATCGGACTGATCCCGGTAAGCACGGGCGAGCTGGTCTCACACCAGGACACGGCCGTCAGCTACAGCGATTCAGCCCAGCGCATCCAGGCCGTCAAGGACGCCGAAAGCGGCCAGGTCTGCGATATCTGCGGAACCAGGTTTTATACCCATGGCGACAGGACACAGAAAGCGGTCGTCCTGATCCATGGACTGACGAACTCGCCGCGCCAGTTTGAGGAAATGGGAGTAAAACTCTACAACGACGGCTACAATGTGCTTATCCCGCGCATGCCCTACCATGGCTTGACCACGCATACCGTCTCCGAGCTCGGCAATCTCAAGACGTCAGATCTGCAGGTCTTTGCCGATAGCGTAGCCGACATGGCTGCGGGCCTGGGAGACCAGATCACCGTGGTCGGACTTTCGGGCGGCGGCACTATCGCCGCCGAGATCGTCCAGAACCGCAGCGACATCGACAGGGCGGTACTCATCGCGCCTCTCTTCGGGCTCAGCGGCGTGCCGGCGCCGGTAAACACCTTTTTGGGGAACCTCTTTTCCCGCATACCCAACATCAACGTCAGCTCCTCCTCGGAGCCTCCCCGGGCAAGCGTCTACCTGGGCTGGTCTTCCCGGGGAGTGGCTGAATATCTGCTCTTCTCGCGTGTGGCACGGCCGCCCGATAGCGATCCTGCCCCCGCGGTCAGGAATATCGTGCTCATCACCAACGCCAACGACCACACGGTGAATAACGATACGAGCAAACTGGTTGTGACAGAGTGGGAAAGCGCGGGCGCCAGGGTGACCAGATATGAATTCGAGCAGTCGCTCGGCCTGCCGCATGACTATATAGACATCACCAGCATCGGCGACCGCAGCCAGTGGGTCTACCCGATCGTCATCGGCCTGATCGAAGCAGACTGATCCCGGATGAATTCGTGCGGGGCTACCTCACTTGCGCTTTCCCTTGCGCCTGCCTCCGGCTTGCTTGCCCTTGCCCTTACCGGCGGCCCGCATCGCCTCGATGGCGGCCTGCAGCTCGTTCGGCCGCTGCGAGCCGATCAACAGCTTCTTGCCTCCCTCAAGCTGCAGCTGCACGCCGGCGTTGCCGCTGGGATTATAAGCCCAGCCGTTCACCGGCGACCAGCGCACGCCCCAGCCGCCGTAATCGGCCAGCGGCCGGTAGATCCGCGCCTGGGCGCTCAGTACTTCCTTGCGGGAATAAGTCCGGCGGAATAAGGGGAAGTAACGGATGTCGATGCGGTCGCTCCTGACTGTGACGTCAAGCCTGAGCACCAGAAAGAGGGCCGGCAGCACGATTCCCGCAAGGAGCCAGATTATCCAGATAAGAAGGTTCGCCGCCGGCTGACCGCCCCCCGCGTTTCCCAGGATTATCTGGCCGATGAATGAATACCACGCTCCTGCAGTCACGACAACCACCAGCAGCCACAGCCACCACTGCCGGGACCGTTGGACTTCGTGGAAGAGGATTTCTTCATTCATGGAAGCATCGGAGCGGCGCCGGGCCGCGCGCCATCGCTCGCGCCGCTAGACCACGGCCAGGATCCTGGCCGCCATTATGGCCGCGTTTTTCGATCCGTTGATCGCCATACAGGCGACAGGGACGCCGGGAGGCATCTGCACGATGGAGAGCAGGGAATCCAGTCCGCCCAGGTCGTTTGTATGAACAGGAACGCCGATGACCGGCAGCGGCGTCAGGGAGGCGATGACCCCGGGCAGCGCCGCGGCCTTGCCGGCGCCGGCGATGATGACCTTGAGGCCGCGTCCGGCTGCTCCCTCCGCGTAATCGGAAAGCTTTTTAGGATCGCGGTGGGCGCTGATGACGTTGACTTCATGAGGAATGCCATCGCTGCTCAACTGATCGATCGCGGCCTGCATCACCTCGCGGTCGGACTCACTGCCCATGACCACGCCGACTAGCGGCGGGTCGAAATCCATCCCCTGGAGCATGGGCTCAAGCTCTTCAACCGTGTCGGGCATCTGAGTCCTCCTTCGTGGTTTACCCTTCCCCCGGAACCGCTTGCCGCTAGGCTCCGCCTCTTGCCGGCTCGGCGGCGATATCCCTGCGAAACTGCATGCCGTCAAAATGTATTTTGTCTACGGCGGCATAAGCCTTGTCCCGGGCGCCGATAAAGGTCTGGTCGAGGGCGCTGACGGCCAGCACCCTGCCGCCGTTGGTCACGAATTTGCCGTCCTGCTCGGCCGTGCCGGCATGGAAGACCTCGACGCCAGCCAGGCCGCCGTCCAGCTCCAACCCGCCGATCTCGTCACCCTTGCTGGATGTGATCGGGTACCCGGCGGACGCCATGATCACGGTCACGCAGCGCTCCTGCTTCCACTGCAGCTGGTGACCGGCGAGGCTGGCGTCGGCGCAGGCGATCATCAGTTCCACCAGGTCGGTTTCAAGGCGCGGCAGGATCGCCTGGGTCTCGGGATCGCCGAAACGGCAGTTGAACTCGAGCACTTTGGGACCGTCGGCGGTCAACATCAGTCCGGCGTAGAGCACGCCGCGAAACTCGATGCCGCGCCGCGCCAGCTCGGCGATCGTGGGTTTATGTACCGTTTCGATGATCTCGTCAACCAGTTCGGCCGGGACACGCGGCACCGGGCTGTAGCAACCCATGCCGCCGGTGTTGGGTCCATGGTCATCGTCAAAGATGCGCTTGTAATCCTGCGCAGGTTCCAGCGGAAGAATGGTCTGGCCGTCGCATAGCGCCAGCACCGAGCATTCCTGGCCGATCAGGCATTCTTCTAGCAGGACGTCGAGGCCGGCGTCTCCGAAGGCCCGGTCCACAAAGCAGGCCTGAAGCGCATCCTCGGCTTCGGCCATGGCGCCCGCGATGATGACACCCTTGCCGGCGGCAAGGCCGTTGGCCTTGATCACCGTGGGATAAGAGATGCTCGAAAGGTGCGCCCTGGCCGTCTGGTACTCGGCGAAACGGGCATAGCCGGCAGTCGGGACCCCGGCCGCTATCATGACCTCCTTGGCAAAGCCCTTGCTGCCCTCGAGCATGGCGGCGTCACGCCCCGGCCCAAAGACTTTAAAGCCGGCTTCACGAAGAGTATCGCCAAGGCCGGCGCAGAGCGGCGCCTCGGGGCCGATCACGACCAGGCCCGGCTCGAGGCGCTTTGCCAGGCCGAGTATACCGGGAATGTCGGAATCCGGGAGATCGTGGCAGACCGCCTGCCGCGAGATGCCGGCGTTGCCGGGGGCGCAGTGGACCTCGTCGACCAGCGGGCTGGCAACAGCCTTCTTGACGATGGCGTGCTCGCGGCCGCCGGATCCTATGACTAGAACTAGCAAACAACCCTCTCTGGGGACGCTGGTTTCCTGTGATGAGAATCTATCTGTTGCACAGCTGTTTCGGCGCTATTCTATCCTGCCCGGGAATCACGCTCAAGAACCAGGTTCCTGTTCCCGGCTATTGCTGATTATTTCCGGACTCGTGCTAAGATACACCCTCAAGGTTTTGAAGGTTTTGGGGACACATTACTTAATTGCCAATTTTGGGGACACATTACTTAATTATCAGGTTAAGGGGCGTCACATGAAGCTCGGTATCATCGGACTGCCGAACGCGGGCAAGACCACCATCTTTAACGCCCTGACCGCCCAGGAGCTGGAGACGGCCCCGTACCCCAACCCGATCGGCACGGACCATCACGTCGGCGCCATCAAGGTGCCCGACGAGCGCATAGACCGCCTCTCGGAGATCTACAAACCCAGGAAGACGACCTACGCCGATGTCCAGTGCCTCGACATCACCGGCCTGGCCACCGGCATCTCCGCCAGCAAGCAGAAGACGGCGGTCTTCAACCAGCTCTTCGATTGCGATGCCGTCATACATGTGGTGCGGGCTTTTGAGGACGGCGCCGTGGTGCACCCCGACGGCGATATCGACCCGGCGCGCGATGCCGCCGCCCTCGAGCTCGAGCTGGTCTTCCACGACCTGGAGCTGGTGGAAACACGCCTCGAGCGCATTGCCAACTCGATGAAGAAGGGCATCGGTGAGGGGCTCGAAGCCGAGCGCGACGTCCTGGAAAAATGCCGGACGATCCTCGAGGAAGAAAAACCCCTGCGAAACCTGTCACTTTCAGCCAAGGAACGCGAGTCCATCGGCTCATTGATGTTCGCGTCACTTAAACCCGAGCTGGTGGTGCTGAACGTCGGTGAGGACGAAATCGGCAGCAGCCAGACAACAGCCGCGGTCAAGGCTCTCGAGGAATTCTACGCCGGCAAGGACGCCCATGTCTTTTCACTTTCGGGGAAGATAGAGAAGGAGATATGCCAGCTGGATTCAGAGGAAGCCTGCGACTTTCTCGCCGACCTCGGCATCGGCGAGCCCGCCATGAATCGCGTCATCCGCGAAGCCTACCGCCTGCTGGGGTTGATATCGTTTCTTACTGCTGGTGAAGACGAGGTGCGCGCCTGGACCATCCGCAAGGGAACCACCGCGGTGAAAGCCGCCGGCAAGATCCACTCCGACATCGAGCGCGGTTTCATCCGCGCCGAGACCATCAGCTACGACGACTTCATCGCCGCCGGCTCGATGGCAAAGGCAAAAGACCTGGGAACTCTTCGGCTCGAAGGCAAGGAATACGAGGTCAGGGACGGGGATATAATCAACTTCCGCTTCAACGTCTGAACACGCCCTTCCCGGCTTCTTCCTCCGCCGACGCTATTCACCCACCCCGGCCGAGGCTTCCCCTTCCTCCCCCTTTACCCTGATCAACAGCGAAGGGATGATCGCCAGGGCGCAGACGATGGCAGCCACCAGAAAGAAACGGTGCAGCACGATCATGATGGCGTCCATGCTGCGCTGCTCGAAGACTCCCCGCAGGCGCGCCATCTGCTCGGCAAAGCTCTCCTGGCGCTCGATCAGCGGCAGGCTCTCGAGATCCAGCGAGCTCTCGAAAGTGTAGATTCCCCAGCCGCTCAGCGCCGCCAGGCCTACCATCATACCCGTGGTCTTGGCGACGATATGAATGGCCGAACCCAGGGCCAGCCGCGTCCTCGAGATCGAGCCGACTACCGCAGCCGCCAGCCCCGGGCTGTTGAGGCCGAAACCAAAGCCGGCGATCATCAGGTCGCGAGTCTGCACCGTGCTCGACACCGTCACCGGCCAGCGGCTGACCAGAAACATCCCCAGCGCCGCGAGCGCAAACCCGGCCGCGGCCGTCCAGCGATGGCTGATCCTGTTGACCAGAAGCCCGCCGATGACCGCGCCGATGGGGATCATGACGGTCATGCGGATGACCAGCAGGCCGCCCTCGATCGGCGTTGCGTCCTTGGTCACGTAAGCGAACATCGGCACCTGGACCAGGGCCGTGATCATAGCTACGCCCTCGAGCAGATTGGCGATGTTTGCGGCGGAGAAGGTCACATTCCTGAACATGCTGAGCCTTAGGGTCGGATGCTCCTGCCGGCTCTCCACCCAGATGAAAGCCGCCAGCACGACTCCCGCGGCCACCAGCATGGGAGTCACGAACTGGTACCAGCCGTAGGTACGCTGTCCCGAGAGCCCGGCCGTGATCAGGGTCAGAAACATCGCCAGCAGCACGGCGCCCCTGTAATCGATCTTTAGTTGCTGACGCGGCCAGCGGGGGACCAGCCGCCAGACCACGGCCATTACGGCAAGTCCCAGGGGAACGTTGATCCAGAATATGCCGCGCCAGCCGATGGGCTCGGCCGTCAGAGCGCCGTAAAGCGGGCCGATGACGCCACCGGCCTCACCAGCCGAAACCAGGATGCCGATAGCCAGCGCCTGCGCCTTGCGGCTGAAACCGATGCCGACCATGCCCATGGCGATCGGCACGATGGCGCCTCCACCCACGGCCTGGACCGCCCGGAACACCGCCAGCCATTTGAGGCTGGGCGCCATTGTGCACAGGACCGAACCGGCCATGAATATGAGGATGGAGACATTGAAGAGTAGCCGATGCCCGAGAACGTCAGCGAGGCGCCCCATTACCGGCATGACGACCGTATAGCCGACCAGGTAGGCGGTGACGATCCAGCCGGCGCGCTCTACGGCTGTGGGAGAAAAAGCGCCTTCGTAGTCCTTGATGATGGTCGGCAGGAGGGCCGAGACTGCGGTCTGATCGAGCGCGGCCAGGAAGATGCCGAAGCAGATGACCGCCAGCGCCACCCAGGCGCCGGTCTTGCCCATGCTGCTTTCTGGAGCTTCCTGCATGCCGCCTCCCGCGGGACGCCCCCCTGGCTGCTGTTTGCCGCCCGTTACTACACCTCTACCAGTTCGTCCCTTCCGGGGCCGACGCTGACCATCTTCACGGGCACGCCGGCTTCCTCGGAGATCAGTTCGAGATAGTCGCGCGCTTCCACCGGCAGATCCGCGAGCTTGCGGACGCCGCTGATGTCAGCCTTCCATCCAGGCAGGCTCTGCAGGACCGGCTTGCAATGGTAAAAGATCGATTGATGCGGCGGGAAATCGATGTAGTTTTCCTGCACGCCATCGTGATCGTATTCGTACATCGAGCAGACATTGATCTGATCGAGGCCTGAGAGGACGTCGAGCTTGGTTATAGCCAGCCCGGTGAGTCCGTTGAGGCGCACGGCATAATTGAGTATGACCAGGTCCAGCCAGCCGCAGCGCCGTTTGCGCCCGGTGGTCGTGCCGTATTCCATCCCCTGGTTGACGAAGTGATCGCCGAGCTTGCCGGTGAGTTCGGTGGGGAAGGGGCCCTCGCCAACCCGGGTCGTATAAGCCTTGCAGACGCCCATGACATCGTTGATCCTGGTCGGCCCGACGCCGCCGCCGACACAGGCCGCGCCAGCGATGGGATTGGACGAAGTCACGAAAGGATAGGTGCCGTGGTCGATATCCAGCAGGCATCCCTGGGCTCCCTCAAACAGCACTTCTTCACCACGTTTAAGAGCTTTGTCAATCAGCAGCGAAGTGTCGGCGATATAGGGAGAGAGCCGGTCGGCGTATTCGGCATACTGCTCCATGACCTCGAAGCGGTCGACGCCGGGGCTGTTGTAGACCTTTTCCAGCAGATCGTTCTTCTCGTGGATGGCGGTGTCGAGCTTCTGTCTGAGGATCTTCTTGTCCAGCAGGTCCTGTACGCGGATGCCGAGGCGCGCCGCCTTGTCAGTATAAGCCGGCCCGATGCCGCGCTTGGTGGTGCCGATCTTGCGCTTGCCCAGCTGCGTCTCGTGGGCTGAATCCAGCAGGATGTGGTAGGGCATGATCAGGTGCGCATTACCAGATAACCGCAGATTGTCAAAAGAAACGCCGCGGTCGCGCAGAGTGTTGAGCTCGTCGCAGAGCACCCGCGGGTCGACGACGACGCCGTTGCCGATTATCGCCGTCACGTGCGGATAGAGGATTCCCGAGGGAATGATATGGAATTTGAATTCACCCTGCTCGTTGACGATGGTGTGGCCGGCATTGTTGCCGCCCTGGAAGCGCACCACCATCTGGCTCTTCTCGGCCAGGTTGTCGATAATGCGTCCCTTGCCCTCGTCGCCCCATTGGGTTCCAACTACTACTGTTGCTGGCATCCGGACTCCAGTTCTTCGAATTCAGGATTGTTCGTCTGGGGAATTATATTACAGACGGGGAATCGCCGCGCGGGCGGCTTATCTACAGCCGCGTGCGGCTCCGGGGTAACCGGCGCGGGGCGGCCGCCTACAGGCGCCCGATGGCCGCGCGGGCCGCGATCACACCCGAAGCGGAAGCCTGGACCAGCCCTCTGGTGACGCCGGCGCCGTCACCGACGGCAAAAAGGTTTTTGACCCTGGTTTCCAGGTCATTTGTCAGTTCCAGGCGCGCCGAGTAGAACTTCACTTCAACTCCATAGAGCAGGGTCTCGCGTGAATTCACGCCCGGGACCAGCTCGTCCATGGTCTCGAGCATATCAAGGATGTCGCGCAGATGGCGGAAGGGCAGCACGAAGGAGAGGTCGCCAGGCGTGCACTTGGCCAGCGTCGGTTTGATGGTGCTGCGCGCCAGCCGCTCCTCGGTCGTCCGCTGGCCGATCTGCAGATCTCCCAGCCGCTGGATGATGATGTCCTCGCCCAGCAGGTTCGCCAGCCTGGCGATCGACTTGCCGTAAGCGATGGGCTCCTTGAAAGGTTCGGTGAACCTGGTGCTGACCAGCAGCGCAAAATTGGTATAGCCGGACTGGCGGTCGCTGTAGCTGTGGCCGTTGACGGTGACGACGTCGCCATAAGCTTCCCGCGATACAAAACCTTCCGGGTTCATGCAGAAGGTGCGCACCTCATCCTCAAAGCTCTTTGAGTAGTAGAGCAGCTTCGATTCGTAGAGTACGCTGGTAAGCGGCTCCATGACGATCGAGGGCACCTCGACGCGAAGGCCGATGTCGACGGGATTGTTGATCATCCCCAGGCCGAGTTCGCGCGCCTCGTCGAATATCCAGGCATTGCCCTCACGGCCGGGAGCGACGATCACCACTCGCGCCCTGATCGCCTGCCCATCCTCGAGCTCGACGCCGGCCGCCTCTCCGTCATCCACCAGAATCTTCTTTACGGTGGTGCGCGTGGCGACCTCGACCTTGCCGCTCAAATCATCGCGCATCGCTGACAGAACCTTCGGGCAGCGGTCGGTGCCTACGTGGCGGATGGGCGCATCGACCAGGCGCAGGCCAACCTGCATCGCGCGTTGGCGTATCTCCTCAACCTTGTCATGGTCGGTGCCGTGGACGTTCCCGGGGGCTCCATATTCCACCCAGAGCCGGTCCACATATGCGATCAATTCCTCGAGCCCGTCCCGGCCGACGTATTCCGACAGCCAGCCGCCGACTTCGGGGGAAAGGGTCAGTTTGCCGTCGCTGAAGGCGCCGGCGCCACCCCAGCCGCAGGTGATGGAGCAGGGATGGCAGCCGATCTCGCAGCCGATGGGCTGAACGCCGCGCGCGGGACACTTGCGCTTGCCGATGTCCAGCCCCTTCTCGATGAGAAGTACGCTCCAGCTGTCATGGCGCGTAAGCTCGAGCGCAGCAAAGATACCGGCCGGGCCGGCGCCGACTATGATTACGTCATAATCTGATTTTGTGATTTTCTTGCGTGCCGCCACACATCAACTCGTCTTTATCTTGTCCGGATTGTCCCTTGCGATCTTGGCTGCTTCGTCCTCGGCCGTCTGGCCCTGCTCGCTCAGCTGAGCTTCTTTGGTCTGCAGGTCGGCGAGCCTGGTCAGCGAATCGGGATTCGCGGTCATGGTTGGATCGGCCAGCAGCAGCGCGATGATTGCGAGGTTATTGTCGGTTATCGCAATCGAGGCGTCAGCCGCCCTGACTTTAGCATTGATGTAATCCTTGAAGACCTGATCGATGTTCAGCGCCGCGGCTTCGCTGAGCTTGGCCTTGGCATCGCTGTATTGACTCCTGGCGGTATTCTCCAGAGCCTGAGTCTGTTGGAGCGTGGCGGTTTCCTGGGCCGTCTGTCCGCTTGTGCCCTGATCCATCGCCTGTGTGATCATGGTGATTCCCTGCGTACTAGTGTCCATGGCGCTGGTAAGCGATGCGTTAGCCCCGGCGAGGATATCGTTGGCCTTGCCTGTGTCATCGCCGCACCCCGCCGCAAAAACCGCGACGAATGAAATCATCGCGACCACCGAAAAAAAAGGCTTCCATCTCAAGCTCATGCTGCCCCTCCTGTTGCTGGATCGATGCGATGGAATACTTTTTCTTTTAATTGCTCTTTTAACCTCTATTTTTGGGGGAAAACGGGCCTTTTCGGGAAATTTCGGGGCTCGTTACCGCAGCGGCCCTGTCACTCGCCGCGGCCGCATCTGCCTTTGCATTTTTTGCACCCCATGGCTATCACAGCCAGAGCCAGCACGGCCAGGATAAGATACAGTTTCATCCGGGAATCATCATTGCCGTCCATCTCGTCAGGATCATCGATTACATTCATTTCTTCCACTTCCTCCATGTAATTCATCGGTCGCTCTCCATTTTACGGCGGATACTGGTTGACAGTATGCCGCTAACTTGTTGCTCTACAGATGATTTGACTTATTGGCGCCTCACGGGCGCAGGTTATCCGCCTCAGCCAAACAGTGAGACGATAGCCGCCACCGGCGCCAGGCTTGCCAGCCGCAGTGGCAGCCTGCGGCAAAAAACCGCGCGGTTATCTTCCGTCCTTTCTTTCATATTTCTCTCCTGTCCGATTGTCGTTGATTTCCCGATGCGCCGGCTCCGGCGTAAACTGCTAGCCCTGAAGGTCTTCGATCAGCTCGTTGATGGGCATGGCCGGCAGCGTCTGCAGCTGCACCGAGCCGCGGGAGCCGATCTCGACCGACATCTTGACGATCGTGTCGTTGTCCGGCGCCTCGAGGATGTTGATGAAGTCATATTCACCGAGCAGGGCATACTGCGAAAGGATCTTGACTCCCATCGCCTCGATGTCCTTGTTTACCTCGAGGATCCTTGCCGGATTCTTCTTGATGGTCTTGCTGCCCTCTTCGGTGAGCCTGCTTAGCGCGACGTAGATCGGCATTGCTTCTCCTTCCATCGGTTTTCATCCACGGGAAACCTCGCTGCAACCGGCGGCCACCGGTCAACCGGAGGCCTCCATGGCCAACAGTTACCCAAAAGCCCCGGGAATTAACCTTGCAGGCGCATGTCACGCAATCCGCATTTTTCGCGATCTCGTTTGTCCGGCAAATGCCGCGATCGCGCTTGAAAGCCCTCCTGCGGGGAATATCAATTACATGGACGGCGTCAAGACACCGGTCCTGGAGATAACCTCCTACACCGATCCCTACTGCACCTGGTGCTGGGGCTCAGAACCCGTGCTTCGGCACATCCAGGAGGTTTATGGCGACCAGGTCAGCATCCATTTCAGGATGGGCGGACTGGTCAAGGACACCCGCCATTTCCAGGACCCGCTCAACCAGATCGGCGGCCCCGAGATGTACCGGCAGGTGGCCGACCACTGGCGCGAGGCCTCTCAGCGGCACGGCATGCCCGTGAACGCCGAGATCTTTATGGACATGAAAGATGAATTCAGGTCTACATGGCCCGCCAACATCGCCTACAAGGCTGCCGAGCTGCAGGACCGGGCTCTTGCGGAAAAATATCTGCGCCGCCTGCGTGAGGCCGCTGCCGCCGAGAGGCAGCCCATCCACCGCCTCGACGTCCAGGCCCGCCTGGCTGAAGAGGTCGGGCTCGACCGGGCCCGGCTGCTGGAAGACATCGACCGGGGTGTAGCCGAGGAGGCCTTCCTGGAAGATCTGCTCGAGTGTCAGGAAAAAGGAGTCACAGGATTTCCCACGTTCCTCATCCGCAACCGGGCTGGGGAAGAGACCGTCCTTCATGGCTTCCAGGGATTCCACGAATTCGAGCATGCCTTCAGCATGCTGGCCGGCGACAAGCTGCTGCCGCGCCCGATCGGCCGCAGCGACCAGCGGCTGGTCGAATTCGTGGGCAAGTATGGCAAGGTGGCGCCGCGCGAGGCTGCCGAGGTCTTCTCGGAGTCGATGGCCGAGGCCAACCAGTAGCTGGAGCGGCTTGAGGGCGAGGGCAGACTGAAGAGGCAGCGGGCTGGAAACGGCTGGTTTTATCTGCCGGTTTAACGACATTTGGCATGGTTTGCCGCCACGCCACAGGGGAATGCTTTCAATAAGATCACACTGAACTCAAGGAGGCCGTCATGGACGTCAAATGGGAAACAGACCTGGAAGCAGGGCTCAAACGCGCCGGGGATGAAGGCAAATTCGTCTTCCTTGATTTCTTCAATCCCGGCTGAATCGGCTGTCAGCAGATGGGTGCGGTCACGTACTCAAGCGGAAATGTTATCCGGCTGCTGAACGACGAGGTCGTGGCGGTGCAGCTGCCGCACACCGCCCAGCCTGAGACCACCGACTACAACGTCAAGTGGACGCCGGCGATGTACATCCTCGATCCAACCGGGCTGGAGCACCACAACATCATCGGCTTTCTGCCGCCGGAGGAGTTCATCCCCTTCGTGATGCTGGGCATCGCCAAGTCGTACTTCGACATGGAAAAGCACGATGAAGCGCTGGCGCATTTCGAGAAGATCGTCGAGGACTATCCCCAGAGCAGCTCGGCTCCCGAGGCCGTTTACCTGCGGGGAGTAACGCACTACAAGATCGAGGGTACGGTTGACGGACTGGTGGGCGCATACGAGACCCTGTCGAGGGACTATCCCGGTACGGTCTGGGCCAGCCGCTCGGAGCCCTACAGGTTGCTGAAGGCCGCGGCTTAAGGGAAACGGGAAGCGGCGGCGCTGATGCGCTGCCGCTTTTCCTACTGCACAGGGCTGCTGATCACCCAGATGATGGCGCCGATGATTATCAGCCAGTAGGTGAGGAACACCAGCAACGTCACGGTGAGCGCCGACCAGATATTCTTGTTCTCCTGGCCGGGATAGCGCTTGTGGAGGATGTGCAGGTGCAGAAAAGCCTGGGCGCAGAGGATGATGAAAAACAGCGCCGAGCTTATGATCTGCGGCGCCAGGTTGCCGATTCCCTGAGACATGTGCAGCGCGAAGAAAGCGCCGATCGGCAGCAGGTCCGTTATAATCACGGCTCCCAGGTACCAGAGCAGATTGAACCAGAAGCGCTTCAACTAGATCTCCCTCCTGCCAAGCATCGCCCGGCTGACCGTCGCCTCGTCGGCATACTCCAGATCGGCGCCGACCGGCAGGCCGCTGGCAAGCCGCGTCACGCGCACCTTCTCGCGCAGGGCGTCGGCCAGGAACATCGAGGTTGACTCGCCGGTAGTGTTGGGGTTGGTCGCGAGGATGATCTCGGTGACGCCGCCGGCGTCAACGCGCGCGATCAGTTCCTTGATGCGCAGATGCTCGGGATCGACCCCGTCCAGGGGCGAGAGCGCGCCACCGAGCACATGATAGAGGCCGCGGTACTCGCCGCCTTTCTCGATGGGAATGATATCGCTCGGCTCCTCGACCACACAGATCGTGGAAGCGTCGCGGCGGGCGTCCCGGCAGAAGACACAGAGATCGTCGTCGGTGAAATTAAAACACTGGCGGCAAAAGTGGATCTTGTCCTTGACGGCGATGATGGCTTCGGCAAGCGCCGCCGCCTCGTCGCGCGAACGCCGCAGCATGTAAAAGGTTATACGCTGAGCCGAGCGCCGGCCGATGCCGGGCAGCTTCGACAGCTCGGTGATGAGTTGTTCTACCGGAGCGGGAAACAAACTTCGTTACATCAATCCCGGGATGTTGAGCCCGCCGGTCAGCCCGTTCATCCTGCTGGAAGCCAGTTCCTGGGCCGAGCGCATGGCTTCGTTGGCCGCGGCCAGGACCATGTCCTCGAGCATCTCGACGTCGTCGGGGTCGACCGCGCCGGGATCGATCTTGATGCTCTTGATCTTGAGATCGCCGGTGACCTTGACCGTGACCATGCCGCCGCCGGCGCTGGCCTCGACCTCTTCGTTGGCGAGTTCCTCCTGGGCCTTCACCATCTGCTTCTGCATCTCCTGGACCTGCTTCATCATCTTGCCGTAATTCATGTTTTGCATGTTTTCACTCCTTTGGCATGTCTAGGGAATCTCCTCAGCATCGAGCTCGGCCTTGAACAGGGCGATGAGCTCGTCGGCGGTGGGGCCTTCCCTTTCCTCGCGCGGCATTGCCGCCGTGGCGGGGGCGCTGTCTCCGGCGGCGACCACGCACTTCACCGCCAGGTTGGCGCCGGTCATCTCCTTGAGGACATCGCGGATGACTTCCATGTAATTGGGTTTTTCCACCTGGGTCTTGTGGAACTCAGCCCCGGCGGGAAATCCCAGCGTCAGCGTGTTGTTTTCAAGCTTGAGCGGCCGGGCTTCCTGCAGCAGCGAATGCAGCGGGATCTTTTTCTTCTGGACCTGCGTCAGGATGATGCTCCAGGCCCGCACGATCTTGTCCAGGGAAAGCTCGAGCTGCGGGTCAGCCGCCGCGACGGAAGGCGCCCCGGCATCTCCGGTTTCTTTGGGATCGGCGACTTCGGAGCCCGCCGCCGCCGGCTCATCCCGGCCCATGCCCGGTGCGGCATCAGCCGCTTCATGACCCTCATTGCCGGAAGGCTGCCGGCGCTCCAGCCGCTCCAGCCGCTCCTGAATCGATTTGGTCGACAGGTCGACTTCCGGACGGGTCATCTTGATGAAAGACAGCTCCAGCTGCAGCCGCGCATCGCTGCCCCGCTTCATGCCGGCCAGGGCGTCGGCGAGCAGCTCGATGAACCGCACCACACGGTTCGGGGCCAGCAGCCGCGCCTGGCCTCTCAAACGCGAGAGGTCCTCGTCAGCGGCGGTGATGATGCCGGCCGGATAATCATCCAGCTGCTGCAGCAGGAAAATATTTCGCAGATGGCCGGTCAGCTCCTCGGCGAACTGCCCGAACTCCTTGCCCTGGTCCGCCAGGCGGTTCACGAACAGCAGGGCGCCGCGGGCGTCGTCGGCGGCGGCGATGTCGACCGCCTCGAACAGCAGCTCGGATTCGACCGTGCCCAGCATGGCCAGCACGTCTGCCAGGGTGATCTTCTTGTCACAATAGGTCTCGAGCTGGTCCAGCGCGCCGATGGCGTCACGGAAGGCGCCCGCCGAGCTTCGGGCGATGGCGGCCAGGCCGGCGTCATCGATGTCGATCTGCTCGGCTTCAGCGATTCCCTTGAGTACCTCGAGCACCATGCCGGCATCGGGACGGCGGAACTCGAACCGTTGACACCTTGACTGAATCGTGGGAAGCACCTTGTGCGCCTCGGTTGTGCACAGGACGAAGATGACATGGCCGGGCGGCTCTTCCAGGACTTTCAAAAAGGCGTTCGAGGCTTCCTTGGTGAGCATGTGGGCCTCGTCGAGGATGTAGACCTTGTACTTGCCCTCGACGGTGGCGAAGGCGACCTTGTCGCGGATGTCGCGGATGTCGTCGATGCCGCGGTTGCTGGCGGCGTCCATCTCGATGACGTCGAGTGAGGCGCCGGCGCTGATGGACATGCAGCTTTCGCACTTGCCGCAGGGGTTCGCCGTCGGCCCCTCGGCGCAGTTGAGCGCCTTGGCCAGCAGTTTGGCGGTCGAGGTCTTGCCGGTGCCGCGCGAACCCGCGAACAGGTAGGCGTGGCTGATCTTCCCGGATTCGATGGCGTTGACCAGCGTGCGGGTGACGTGCTCCTGCCCCCGGACCTCATCGAAAGTCGCGGGGCGGTATTTTCTGTAGAGAGAGACGTGTGACAAAACTACCGGTTCCTAGTTCCTGGTTTCTGGTTCCTGGTTTGTTCCTAATTTTTGTTCTTGACCAGGAACAAGGAACCAGGAACAAGGAACTTTTTTTATGACCGTGCACCCACCGTTGAGACAAATCTCCGGGCGTGTACCAGGAAGACGGCTCCAGCCAGGCAGCCCCGCGGCACATGAAAGAGATCGCTTACCGCTGCTTCCTTCCGGACCTGACGGGGTTCACGACGTTCCATTGCGCAGGACCTGGCCTTCAGCACCGCCGGCAAGGCCACTGGCCCCGCAGATCGGCCCCGAAGGTGGGAATTCAGCCCCGCTATAGCGGATTGCGGGTACAGGGCACCGCTGGCTCCCCGCCTAGCACGGTCACTAGTATCTTAGAGAGATAGAGAGGGTAACGCAATCGCGTCTGTGCCGGAAAAAAGACCGATTGAGCGGATTGGCATCTCAGGAAGTCCACTTCAGGGAAGGCTTCCTGTTCGACATGGCGCAATAGCGCAGATGCAGGTCGATCAGGCTTTGGTAAGGGATTCCCGTCTCAGCAGCGAGGCCTTTGAAATAATCGAGTACATCCTCTCCCAGCCGGATGGTCACCTGTTTCTTGAGTTTCCTGGCGTAGGGATTTTTTCGCCGGGCCATTTTTGACAGTTCGTATTCTTTTCTCATGGTGTTCCTCTCCAAAAATAGGATCTTCGCTCTTTTGCGGTCGCCTTTCTTGCTGAAATAATACGAATCGCGGATCCATGAACAAAAGGGCATGATTTGGGAGGGTTCTGCCATTCGGGGATGAGATCGATCTTGCGGCGGTTGAGACGGTCGTAAACGATTTCGATGCCTACGCTGGAGCTCGCTTCGATATCGGCTAGATTCTGCTTGTGGGTTCCCTTGATAAGTGAGCTGAACTGCCGGTCGATGTTGTTGAAGTTGGTGCCGGTGATGACAGCGACCTTCACGCCCAGCCGCAGCAGCTCTTCCAGCAGCGCCGTCACT